>JAHDDR010000168.1 GCA_020629255.1 Saprospiraceae bacterium
ATTAAGACGGGAATAAATGCCCAACTCATTACCTTTAAAAATCAAATACCTTTGGATTATTATAGTCCGAAAGTTTTAGGGATTGTTGAAGGATTTCTTGAATTCAATAATTTAATACAAGAAGAAAAAAAATGGGGGATGAGGTTGGAATTCGTGCCGGGCATGCTGCTTGAAAATTTAGAAAATCCACGTTTTAATTATAGAGCAACCGGAGAATTTATATTACGTCCTTGGAAACAATTTCATGTCAAAGGAAAAGTGATGACGGGTAAAAACATTGCGGTGGATAATAATGGTTACTCGATGTGGAGTGGTGAATTAAAAATGATTTATTTCTTTCATAAATAACAAAAAAAGTCCTCGCAAAATTTGCGAGGACTTTTTTTGTTATTTGACCAAAACCATTTGTTTGCTGTCTATTCTTTTTCCATGAATAAATAAAGAATAAACATAAGTGCCGGGAGCTAATTCTCTAGCATTTAATTTCACCTGGCCAAAACCTGAATGATTAATGTCGACGGACTTTAATACTTTCCCATTTAAATCAGAAAAAATAATTGTTGCCGATTCTGAATTTTTAGGTAAATAATAGTTAATTATCGTTTCTTGGTTGAAAGGGTTGGGTGCATTTTGTTCAAGAATAGGTGCGTCTGTGATTTTATTCGAAACCACATTGCTTTCATGTGTGGTGGGTTGCGAAGGAGCATCCAGACAACAAGATGCCAATCCTTTTTCTATATGTTCTATTTTTTCAATCAACGCATTTATTTTTTCATCTTTCGATTTTAATTCTTGAATCAAATAATCTTTCAACGCCTCATTTTCTTCTTTTATTTTATTTAATTCATCGGCTTGGTTTTCAATAATAGTTTGTTGTTCCTGAATGGCTTTAATGGCAATGATGCCGGAAGCAGAATAATCCATGCCCAATTCACCATTTTCTCCTTCGTGAACGATTTCCGGAAATACGGTTTGAGTGATTTCCGCTTGCATGCCTATTCTTTTTCTATTGTCAGAATTTAATTCATAAAACAAGGGTTTTAATTTCATTACTTTATCTAAGACGGAGGCCATCTCAGAAATATTATTGGTAACGTCTTTGTTTATAAATCGAATCCATGTACCATCCGTTGGGTTGATGCAAGACACTCTAGTTTTTCCTTGGTTAAAACTTAGGTAACGTCCACTATGAAATAGACGCCAGGTTTTGTTGGAATTTGTGGATTCTTCGAGCGTAATGCCGCCGGTTCCTCCCACAATCGTTTCTTCAGATTGCTTAACGTGTAAATCTGTAGTCGGTTTATTTTGGTTCAATCCGGTTTTTCCGTCCGGAGCAATCGTCATACTTTCGTTTCCTTGAGAAAAAACACGAACGGTATTTTTATCATTGCCATTGCCTACTTCAATACTTGTTTCACTTTCAGGGTTGGCGAGTCGATTAATGCCAAGTGTATTGGGGTCAGACCAAGACATTACGCCATGATCATTCGAAACAGGTACATAGCCAATAAATGCCCCAGGTCTCATCCTAATTTGGCCATTGACATCCAGATGGTGGCTCGGGTAATCAATGTTGATGCCTACATGCCCGTCTTCGTCAATTAATAATCTTTTATTCGAAGAGACACCATTCGTTTTAAAGTAAAGGTCATCCCTAGAATAGTCATAAAACATACCAGCGTGTATACTTTCATTATCATCATTAAACGTAATTCCTGCAAAACTTCCTCCTTTAAGCTCGATGTATGCCCAATCATCATCTTCAATAACAACATCCACTATTGGGTTGATGATGGTATTGCTTGGTCCGTCACCATTTTTAATATGTAATCGACTTTCTGGTGTTATTGTGCCCAAGCCAATTTTTTGATCACCTGCCATATAGAACCCTACCCGGTTATTAGTAATGAGATAAAAAGGAGATGGTCCTGTATTGCCCAACATCATTCCAGAAGAATTAGCTGTGTTTCTAATAAGGGTCATATTACTAATAGGAATGGAAAAATTAGTGATTTTCCCCCCCGAATTGATTCCTACTTTTCTTATATGGAAATTATCATCATGGTTTGTGTTGGTTTGCATAATGATTTGGGCATTACCTGAATCGTTGTGGTCGGTAATTAATCGAAGTATTGCATTTTTTCCATATCTCCTTTGGATGTCCAGAGCGTATTCGGGAATGTCAATACCTATTCCAATATTTCCATTGCTCCCTAATATAGTCATCCGTTGTTGACTGTTAGGTCCGATTTGGAAATCCATTCGGGCATTGAAAGAGGAATCGAAGTTTTCCATTGTTCTTACCCTAAATATACCCACAGTTTTTTTCTCTATGCCATTATGTCCAGAAAAGGTAAAGCTACCTAATACCGTGCTATCAGCAGTAGGAAGAACATAGTTAGGGGTGCCTCCATAATTGTTTAGTTGGAATTGTGGATATCCTGTAGAAGTCAGTCCTTGATAGTTGAATGTGAATACACCCGTGTATGGACGATTGAGTTGTGTGATGGTTAAACGATCGTCGGCAGACAGTTCTTGGGCGGATATTTGTAAAAAATGGAAGATGGAGAATAAGAGTAGCGTTACTTTTTTCATGAAATGGGTATTTATTTTTATGAAGACTAGGGACATACACAAAAATAAATAAAACAGCCCGATAATTAAATATTATCAGGCTGTTTGAACTTAAGATAGGAATAAAATTCTAAAATATTTTCTTATTTCATCAAGACCATTTGTTTGGTATCGACTCTTTTTCCGTCAATGAATAAGGTGTAAGCATAGGTGCCGGGCGATAGTTCACCAGCATTTAATTTTACACGTCCGAATCCGGCTCCTTCAATGTCTATGGTTTTCAATACTTTGCCATTCAAATCGGTAAAGACCATTTGTGCCGATTGCGAATTTCTAGGCAAATAATAATTGATGAGGGTTTCACGATTAAACGGATTGGGTGCATTTTGCTCCAAAACGGGAGCATCTGTATTTCCATCTAAAGTTACTTGGGTTTCTTTGGTGCCTTCCTGCGAAGGAGCATTGAAGCAACAAGATTTCAAATCATTTTCGAATTGGTCAAACTGTGCTTGGATGTCTTGAATGGAATTTTTCAAGTCGGATAACTCTTTTACAAGGGCTTCTTTTTCATCATTGATTCTTTCGATTTCCTCGTTTTGGCTTTCGATGACGCTTTGTTGTTCCTGCATACCCTTTATCAAAATAGGAACAAATTCCATATAACTAACACCCAATAAATCCTTATCTCCGCCTTCTTCTATGGTATTGATTAAAGGAGTCAATTCTGGAAATACTTTTTGTACTTCTTGAGCAATCAAACCATATTCCTTATGACCTTTCGTATTCGTTTTGAAATGATAACGGGTAGGTTTTAATTCATTGATTTTGTCCAAAATATCATCTTCTACAGGCGTAATATTTGTTTTTAGTTGCCTATCCGAACCTGGGGTATAAACACCATCTGTTCCAGAAAAAGATCCCTTGATTACTCCTGCTTGATATAAACGCAATTGTCCCGTAGTAGAATTATAAATCGTCCATTGCTCCGAATCACCACCAGTTGTATTTCTAATGTTTAACCCATTCCCAGATGTTACACCAGGAATTCCTGAAACATGATCAATGTCAAAAGTATAAAGAGGGGCAGCAGTATTCACCCCAACATCATTGGTTGAAGCATCTACAAAAAAGGTTCCTGCATCTACATTAAGATCTCCATTTAATTCTGTATCTCCAACTACATCTAATTTAGCCGAAGGTGAGCCGCCCATGCCTATATCTCCATTAGCATCAATCATCATTTGTGTTGTGCCATTAATTCTAAAACGGGCAACTTCAACACCCGTTTCTGCATTTACAGTAAGTTTAGATAAGGTCCCGCCACTGGCTCCTACTAATAGTTTGTTGCCATCACCATCGACATGCAAAGATGCAGAAGGGGTAGTTGTACCAATTCCAACTCCGGTAGCATTAATGGTCATTCTATCATTGTTCCCCTCTGTTTGAAAACGTACGGCTCCACCCACATCATCAGAACGTAAGACCATGTCATTCCCTAGACTCCATAAAATACCCTTTCTATCAGTCCCATCATAAAGACCAATCCATTTGCTGCCTGTTCCTTCAAAGCGGGCAATTTCGGAACCGGCTCCTACAACATGTAAGGATGAAGTGGGGCTTGAAGTACCAATACCCACATTTCCTGTGGTTCTATACACATCGGTTCCATTGGTTTCCCAAAGACTCAGAGTAGTAGGGTCGGTCCAAATCATGTTACCGGAAGCATCGGATACGGGTACATAACCAGCTATAGCACCACTGGGCAATTGGATGCCGGTTGTGAATTCAGTAGGATCATTTCTTTTAAAAACAACATTAGGATTTAAAGAACCACATCCTGATGATAAGGTTAGAGAATTAGTATTACCATCATGATGGAATTCAAAACCGCAAGACCCCAATGTGTAATTCAAATCTTCAGAAAATTGTAATCTTCCAGATTCAGGGTTGTTGAAAACACCATCCGTATTCGCACCGATGGCAAGCGTTAGGGCTGAGGCATCGTTGGGCTTTCCAAGCGTGAATTTGTATAGAGGAGTTTCTGTCCCAATACCCACATTGCCACTATCCCCTAGTATGGTCATTCGTTGTTCCCTGTTGGGACCAATGAGAAAATCCATTTTGGCAGAAAGGTTAGTGGCAAAGTTTTCCATGGAACGAACTCGTAGAACACTCACGGTTTTCTTGGCAGAACCATTGTGTCCGGAAAAGGTAAATGCTCCCAAAGTGGAATTGTCTGCTGTCGCTAAAACAGAACCGGGTACACCTCCATAATTGTTCAATTGGAACTGTGGGTAACCAGGCGTAGGTACACCTTGGTATCCAAAAGCAAATACACCAATATAAGGGCGGTTAACTTGTGTGATGGTGACCCGATCGTCGGCGGTGAGTTCTTGGGCTGTTAAGGTGAAGGATCCTATGCATAGGCATAGGAATAACATTAAAATTGTTACATTTTTCATTTTCATTCGGTTTTTGTTAAAAAAAGGTGTGCTTTAGGAGTTAATACGAAACCAAATTAATAAATTTATTGCATATATAAAAATAATAATGGATAAAGAAGTAAAAAAAGAAAGGAACGTGCATGTAGTGGCTCCCCCAAAACTGACAGGTATCCGATTAGAGGACCCTTCTGTATATGCTGCGGGAATTTCGGGTGTAAAAGTAGCCCTGGAACATGCCATTGAAGAAATGGGAGCAGTACGTGCTTTTCAAACCTTAATGAAAATGAACCAGAAAAATGGTTTCGATTGCCCAGGTTGTGCTTGGCCCGATCCGGATGATAAAAGATCGGTGTTGGGAGAGTATTGTGAAAATGGTGCTAAGGCGTTGGCAGAAGAAGCGACCTTAAAAAAAGTAGATGAGGACTTTTTTAAAAAATATTCCATCCAAGAAATTTCTACTTGGTCGGATTATCAAATAGGAAAAAGCGGACGGCTCACTCATCCCATGATTTTAAAAGAAGGAAAAACGAACTATGAAAAAATATCTTGGGAAGAGGCGTTTCAAATTATCGGGCAACAATTAAATGAATTAAATTCTCCCAACGAAGCCATTTTTTATACCTCTGGACGATCCAGTAACGAAGCGGCATTTCTTTATGCTTTATTTATCCGTGCTTTTGGAACGAATAATATGCCGGATTGTTCGAACATGTGCCATGAGTCGAGTGGGGTGGCATTGTCGCAAACTTTAGGAATTGGAAAAGGTTCAGTAACATTAGATGATTTACATAAAGCGGATGTGGTAATGGTCGTTGGTCAAAACCCGGGAACGAACCATCCTAGAATGTTATCGGCACTTCAAAAATTAAAAAATAAAGGTGGGAAAATCATTACCATTAATCCTTTGGCGGAAGCAG
The DNA here is from genome assembly GCA_020629255.1 of Saprospiraceae bacterium. Lineage (GTDB taxonomy): Bacteria > Bacteroidota > Bacteroidia > Chitinophagales > Saprospiraceae > JAHDCE01. The sequence continues at coordinate 5,936 of JAHDDR010000168.1, forward strand.
GATTGAAACGATTTAAAAATCCACAAAAAATAAAAGATTATTTTTCTGGTGGTACAGATTTGACGGATGTTTTTTTACAAGTAAAAATAAATCAGGATGTTCCTTTATTAAAATCCATGATGTATAAATTGCATCAATTAGAAAAAGAAAATGGGAATATTTGGGACAAGGATTTCATTCAAAGTAAAACAGCACATTACGAAAGTTTCATTCAAAATTTAGAACAACAAAATCTACAAAAATTAATTGAGCAGTGTGGAGTAGATGAAAAAGATATTAATGAAGCTGTAAAAATATTAGCTCCCGCAAAAAAAATAATTATTTGCTGGGCAATGGGTTTGACCCAACATAAAAACGGTGTGGAAAATATCAAAGAGTGTGTCAATTTATTATTATTGAAAGGAAGTGTAGGGATTGAAGGAGGAGGAACTTGCCCGGTTCGGGGGCATAGTAATGTACAAGGCGATCGATCGGTTGGAATTGTGCATCATCCGAATCAGCAAAGTTCGAAAAATATAGAACGAGTATTTGGTTTTAAACCAGCGATGGAAAATGGCTATGATACCGTTGGAAGTATCCAGGCGATGTACGAAGGCAAGGCGAAAATATTTATTTCTCTTGGTGGTAATTTTGTTCCGGCGGCCTCCGATACGTATTATACAGCACAAGCCTTGCAAAATTGTGAATTGACCGTTTCTATTTCTACAAAATTAAATCGAACTCATTTAATTGCTGGTAAAACATCTTTGATTTTACCGACCTTAGGTCGTTCGGAAAAAGATCACTTCGAAGGGAAGGAGCGATTTGTTACCGTAGAAAACAGCATGGGAAAAGTTCATGCATCCCAGGGAAAATTAAAACCGGCATCCCCGCATTTAATGAGTGAGCCGGATATCGTGGCGAATATGGCTGTCTCAACTCTAGGGAAAGGTCATGTCGTACCGTGGTTGGAAATGGCAAATGATTATAGTTTAATCCGAGGAAAAATTGCTGAAATTATTTCTGGTTTCGAAGGATATAATAAAAATGCAAAAGATGGTTTTTATTTGCCCAATAATGCAAGGGTAGGGGATTTTTCAAAGTTGCCCGACGGTAAGGCACAATTTACGGTTTGTAAAGTTCCGGATCATCAAATAAAAGAAAATGAATTTATTTTAATGACGATCCGTTCGCATGATCAATTTAACACGACCATCTATGGTTTGCATGATCGATATCGAGGTGTATTTAATGAACGTCGGGTCATTTTTATGAATCCTAAAGACATGAAAAAAAATAATTTATCGTCCTTGGATTTTATTGATTTGATTTCTGAATACGATGGGGTAAAAAGAACAGCGGAATATTTTCATGTGGTACCTTATGATATTCCCCAAGGGAATTTGGCGGCGTATTTTCCCGAAACCAACGTATTGGTTCCGATTAATCATTTCGCGGATGGAAGTCGAACTCCGATTTCTAAATCGGTAAAGGTTCAGGTGGTGAAGAAGTAATTTTATTCCATAAAATCAGGATTCATTTTTTTATAATCCTGGATGATTTGATTCAGGTGGTATTCCACGTGAAAAATATAGTCCCAAATTAAATAGGATAGGTTAGTTTTGGAACCTTCTTCAATCGTGTTCATCGAAATTTGATGGAAGTTGTGTTTAGTTGTTTTTCGAGATAAAATATTTTCTGAAATATTTTTAACCAATTGGGCGATATGGAAATTAGTGCTCCGCCACAAATCTAAGAGTTCAGAAATGTCTCGTTCTTGGTAATTGTTTTTAATGACCCATGCGTCTTGATCGTATCCTGAAAAAATAAGATCGCCTTGTTGTTCTGCCCGAATAATTCTTTGATGGTTGTTATATGCAGAATCAATTAAATGACCTAGTAATTCTTTTTTAGACCATTTTCCTTTTTGCTTTTTTTCATTCCATTCCTCCTCTGAAATTTCAAGCAGTTGTTGCAAAGAAAGACTGACTATTTTTTGTAGTGTTAAGTGGTAGTCGTGCATTTTCTGTTATTTTAATTTTACCTCATATTTAATGATGGGATATTCGCTGCTGATATCAATTTTTACAGACTTGCTTTGATTTCCTTTTGTTTCGCTTCCTGTTTTTGTTTTGGCCAAAGCGGCAATACCCTTGATTTCTTTTTTATCCAGTTCTGCCATGGTCTTGTCTAGGTCGAGTTTAGTTTTTGCAATTTCACATAAATACCACAAGCGCATTTCTGTTAACTCATTTTTATCATTAAAAACATAAAAAAAAGAAGGACTGACATTGATGCCATTCGCCTTGAAACTCGGTTCGTCGAAGGAATAATATTCCGTTAAATCTTTGCCCCTGCTTTTTGAAATATGCCCAGGAGATTTTTGTAATGTCTTTATCTTTTGACTTACCGATTCAAAAGATTCGGATAATTCAATGTTCCGGAATCCTGTATTAGACGTTGTAGAATCGCTCTGACATCCAAAAAAGGAAAAGTAAAAAACAAATAAAATAGGATAAATATATTTTTTCATGAAACTGATTTTTTATTCGTAACCTGAACAAGACGAAATTAAATGGGTAAACGTTGCGTGTAAATTATTTAAGTTTGTTTTCGATGAAACCAACTACAACATCGAGCGCTGTTTCAAAATTTGTATTGTTATTAATGATGATGTCGGCATGTGGTTTGTAGGGGAGGATGTATTTTTCGAAAGTAGGGAGGACATGTTTTTCATACCGATATAGGACATCGTCCAAAGGATAGTTCCGTTCCACCCGATCCCTTTTTATTCTTCGGATAACCTTCAGGTTTTCTTTGGCATCCAAAAATATTTTCAAATCGAATAAATCAAAAATTTCTTTAAAATGAAAAACGAAAATCCCTTCAACAATTAAAATGGGAGCAGGTTTGAATTCAAGCATTTGAGCTTTTGCCTTTTCATTATTGAATGTGTATTCCTGTCGTAGAATGGTTTTACCCGAAATTAATTCTTTTAATTCTTCGGCAAATGCTTTATCGTTGATGGAAGAAGGAAGATCGAAGTTTTTTACACCTTCATCGTCGGTGAATTGTTCTTCTCGGGGGCGATAATAATCATCCTGAGATACAACACAAATTTGATCGTTTGTGAAACGTTCCTTAAGCAGGTTGATGAAAGTGGTTTTTCCCGAGCCACTTCCGCCTGTAATTCCAATAATGAAAGGTTGCTTCTCCATAACGGGATGTAAAGTTACAGAAAGGATCTAAATTTTTGGATGTATATTGTAAAATTATGACAGAGTTCTATTTATTTGTGTCTGAAAGGAAATTACTTTTGCTTTGGCGAACGATTCACAAATCATGAAATGAAAAACGATGGAGTCCATAATTATTAAATCGGCGAAAATTATCAATGAAGGCAAAATCTTTCATGGAGATATATTCATCAAGAATGGAAGAATTGAAAAAATAGGAGGTATTTTGCATGAAAAGGCCGACCAAGAAATCAATGCGGAAGGCAAAATCCTCATGCCGGGTATTATTGATGACCAAGTCCATTTCAGGGAACCGGGTCTGACCCATAAATCGGATCTATATACCGAACCTCGGGCAGCCGTTGCAGGCGGCACGACTTCTTTTATGGAAATGCCCAATACGGTACCCAATACCCTAACACAAGAATTATTACAAGATAAATATGATATTGCTTCGCAAAAATCATTGGCAAATTATTCCTTCTTTATGGGAGCGAGTAATGATAATGTGGAGGAAGTACTAAAAACGAATCCTGAAAATGTTTGTGGTGTGAAAATTTTCATGGGTTCGAGCACCGGCAATATGTTGGTGGATAGCAAAAAAACATTGGAAAATTTATTTTCGAAAGTTCCGATGTTAATTGCGACCCATTGTGAAGACGAAGCGACCATCCGTAAAAATATGGAACATTACCGTTCTCAATTTGGTGATGATATTCCTATAAAATATCATCCGATTATCCGAGATGTAGAGGGTTGTTATTTATCGTCATCGATGGCCGTCGAATTGGCGAAGCAATACAACACCCGTTTACATATACTACACATTTC
>JAHDDR010000169.1 GCA_020629255.1 Saprospiraceae bacterium
CCAATCAAGGGTTCATTATCTGTAGCACTAACCACAGTAATCGTTAATGATTCTCCTTGGGCATAAGAAGAAAAGCTTAAGCTCGTAAGGGAAAGGTATAATACTATAATAGCGAATCTGTACATGAACGGAAGCATGTGGCGTATGTTTTATTTTCGTTTTTGTAAAATCCTACTTTTTCGGAAGTTGGATTCGGAAGGTGGTACCTTCTCCTATAGTAGAATCTTTCACAAAAATCTTGCCACTATGGTAAGTTTCTATAATACGTTTTGCCAAAGAAAGACCCAGCCCCCAACCTCTTTTCTTTGTGGTGAATCCGGGCTTGAAAATAGTATTGAATTTGGCTTCTGGTATGCCTTTACCTGTATCGCTGATATCGAGATATATAAAGTCTTTATCTTCAAAGATTAAACCTTTTATTTCTCCTTTGTTTCCACTGGCATCCAAGGCGTTTCTGAGGAGGTTTTCCAGCACCCATTCAAAGAGAGGGGGGTTGATATGGGCGACTTTGGGCTCATCTGTTAAAGTGGGGTAGGAAAAGTTAACTCTTTTCGGAGCTCTCCGTTCCATGTATTTGAAGGCTTGATGGACTAAACCTATGATGTCTTGCTCTTTGAGTTCGGGTTCGGAGCCGATTTTAGAAAATCGATCGGCAACAAGCATGAGACGATCCACATCTTTACCCAGTTCATCTACAATTTCCATGGTTTCTTCATCCTGACCCTTCATCATCCTTAAATGTTCCAACCAAGCGACCATTCCTGAAATGGGTGTTCCAAGCTGATGGGCTGTTTCTTTTGCCAAACCCGCCCAAACCCGATTTTGTTCTGCATTTTTTTCTGCCCTGAAACCCAGAAAACCAATTCCTATAAAAGTAGTGATGAGGAAAAACATCGCCAAGGGATAATATTGCAGGAGTTTGATGAGATTGGAGTCTTTATAATAGATGTATTGTTTTACGCCGAAATATTCGTAGGCAAGGGGTGTTTTACCTGAGTTTTGAATACGAGAGAGTTCCTTGGCGAGAAAAACATGATTGGAATCCAGTTTTTCGCCAAAATTACGTCCATCTATGATGTCTCCGGTTTCTGTGACCAAAATCATGGGTACATCGCTGTGTGCCATGATATTGGTAGCTAGGGTCAGATCCGGTTCGCAAGAAGGATTCCTTTCAGAAATTTCGATGGAGGATAATTGGAAAATCATAGCATCTTTGAAATGCTGTATTTTTTGTTCTTCCTTTTGTTTTATATTTTTTACTAAATAATTGGTATAAAAAACAGAGGTCAAGACGATTATCAGACCTAGGATAAAAAGGAAAATACGCCAATGGGATGTATTGATATAAAAACTCACGATGCAAAAATACCATATTTATTTTTTTATGAACTCATCTTTCATTCCATTAATTTCATCTGATGAAGTATTTATGAAAAGTATTTCATATGCGTTCGAATCTTTTTTATTTTGTGCCGGATAGAGATGGAAGATAAGATCGACATAGAAGATGTATTTTTCCGATATGGGAAATCAAATATACATGCATTCAAGGCAGGGACGGGAAAAGAAATTTTGGTCGCTTTCCATGGCTATGGGGAACGCAGCTCTATGTTTTTAAAAGTCGCCAAGAAATTACCTGAACGATTCACCTTGTATGCAGTGGATCTGCCCATCCATGGTGGGTCGACTTGGAGGGGGAAGAAAATTCTAGGTAAGGATTTTATTTGGATTTTAAGGGAAATCCTCAAAAAGGAAGATGCTGTGCGTTGCTCCTTGATGGGCTTTAGTCTGGGTGGGCGGATAGCTCTTTATCTGACGGAAAAAGTACCACATTTGGTGAATCATGTCTATTTGATTGCTCCAGATGGTATAGTGAGTTCGGGCTGGTATCGATCCATACAAAAAATACCGGATTGGATGAAGAGGGGAGCTTTCAAATTACTCGTCAATAAAAGTACGGGCAAATTAGCGAAACGTCTGTATAAAAGAGGTTGGTTGAACCATCATAATTTCCGATTCAGTGAAGTTCATTTTTCTACGAGGGAGAAGCGTCGCCGTTTATTGATTTATTGGATGGCATTGGGAAGGTTTGCTCCCGAATGGAAAAAAACGCGGGAAATCATCAAACAGAATAAGATCAAAATGAAAATATTTTTGGGGACCCATGATGAGGTCATCCCAACCACGGCAGGGCGTATTTTAACCGATGGTTTGGATAATGCCGAAGTTGTTTTTATCAGTGCGAACCACAGGCAGATGCACAGAGTGTTTTTTAAAAGGGTGGAGCAGTTATTATGAAACAAAAAGAATATTTAGAAACAGAAGATTATCGAATTTATTTAGGAGATTTCGAAGAAGAATTGCGAGGGTTCCTTTCTTCTCGTTCCTACTCACATCTTTGTGTGATTGTGGATGAGAACACCCACCGGGATTGTTGGCCATTGCTTCATCCTTTTCTCAAAGAAAATACATTGATTTGCATTCCACCCGGAGAATCGTTCAAAAATATAGATACCTGTCAATTGATTTGGAAGGAAATGATGGAACATGAAATGGGGCGGAATTCTCTGGTGATTAATTTAGGGGGAGGAGTGATTGGAGATATGGGCGGTTTTTGTGCATCGACCTATAAACGAGGAGTGGATTTTATCCAAATGCCGACAACGCTGTTGAGCCAAGTAGATGCTTCTGTTGGAGGAAAGCTCGGTATCGATTTTTCAGGCATTAAAAATTCGATTGGTGTTTTCAAAAATCCACGAGCTGTTTTTATTGACCCTCGTTTTTTGAAAACCTTGCCCTTTAGGGAAATTCGAAGTGGTTTTGCAGAAATTATCAAACATGCCTTGATTCAAGATGTCGATGAATGGAAACGATTGAAATTGATTAAGGATTTGAGCCAAATGGAATGGTCTGCTACCATCCGGTATTCCGTATCTATAAAGAGGGATATTGTTAAAAAAGATCCTTTTGAAAAAGGATTGAGGAAAGCTCTCAATTTCGGGCATACGATTGGTCATGCCGTAGAGAGTGTATTTCTGGAAAAGAAAAATCATTTGTTGCATGGTGAAGCGATTGCCATCGGAATGATTTGCGAGTCATTTCTTTCGCACAAGAAATTAGGTTTATCAGATAAAGAATTACTAGATGTTTCGGAAACTATTTTGAAATTATATAGGCATCCAAAATTACTAAAAGTCGATTTTGATGCCATGTTGGCATTAATGAAAAACGATAAAAAGAACAAAGGAAAGGAGATCAATTTTTCCTTATTGCCCCATATTGGACATGTGGAGGTGGATCATGCTGCAACAGCATCCGAAATTATCGAAAGTTTGGAATATTATAACTCACTCTAGGAAAGTTCAATCAAAATATCGCCTTTATTCACGGCACTACCTTTTGCAGAAACAATAGCCTTTATGGTTCCTTCTCCGGATGCTTTAAGGACATTTTCCATTTTCATGGCTTCAAGAACAAGAAGCGGATCGCCTTTCTGAACCGTTTGTCCGGCTTCCACTAATACGTCTAGTACAAGACCGGGCATGGGGGCTTTTACTTCATTCATTTTATTGCCAGAAGAAACATTCAATCCCATTTTTTGGATGAGAGCATCATAAGCATCCGACAATTGTATTGCGTACTCATTGCCATTAATGGAAATGGTAAAGGTCTTTTTATCGAAATCAGTGGCAACGACTTGTGCTTGGTAGGTTGTATTGTTGTGAATGATATGGAACCCTCCTTGTGGGTTTGGTACAATATCGAGTTGATCCAATTGGGTTTGGTCCAACTCTAATTCTAAGTTACCATTAATTTGGGCTTTGAATATATTCTTATTATCCATATCCGATTATTTTTGATACCCTAATTTTGAAAGGATTCTAAATTCGAAGAACGAATATAAAAGATAATATGCAAAGAAGGGTATCAGATAAAGATTATTGATGGGGGAAAACAATTTGTCGTAGGTCAAAACCCCCATTATACAGATAGCGAATTTGGCAAACATGATACCAATCAGAAGGCGGGTGAAATCGTTTTTGTTTTCACTGGCTGCTGCTTTTTTTCCGAGAATAAAAGAAACCCAAACAAATAGGGCAAGCATTATAAATGAAAGGATGCCCATATAAATATGGGATTTTAACTTTAGTGCAGGGATAAAATACATAATAACCAAAAGCAGGATGGCTATGACATTAATCCCTATAAATTGTTTATAAAATGTATGGTTTTCCATTCCTCTTTGACAAGTGCGACCCAAAGGTAGAAATTCGAAGGAATGGAACGAGAAACTATTGCTTTTTTAACAGCTTAAAAACAAAGATGGTTAATTATTCTTGAGCTTCTTCATAAGCATATCCCAAAGTTTATCGTAGGGAATGACTTCCAATTCAGATATCAAGCCTCTGAAAAAGAAGGGTTGCTCTTTCAATCTTTGGTAGTATTTATCCGTATTACTCAGTTTGCTCAAATCGAATTCTGACTTGACGAGTTGTTGTAAAAGTCGGATAAATTGGATGGCTCTATAATATTCCTCTTTTTTCAACTGTCGGTTGGCATAGGTCTTGAGTCGATCCACCCGTTCGGAAACAGCATTGTAGCTTTTCTTTTCAATGAAAAAGAGTATTTGTGCAATAACCATCAATACAGTAAATATCCTTTGATCTTTAGGATAAAGAATGGGATCGTTCAAGAAACGGGATAACCTGAAATTCCTTTTCTTCTGGGTTTTAAGAATGGGGTAGAATTCGGATTGACTTTCTATGATATAATTGATATAGACATCATAAATTTTCCATTTCTCCTTAATTTGATTGTCTATCTTTTTGAATTTACTATGGTTTACTGCCTCAGTGAATATGGCAATGGCATTGACATAATTTTCGGTATGTAATGCCAACAGAAGATAGTATTCCATGAAATCGAACCAATGGTCACTTCCCGCAGGGAAGGATTGTAGGCATTTCTCCGCATTGACCCGTCCATTTTTATAATCTTGAAGGTGTAGGTACGCCGACATCTTCTTGAGTTGGAAGGTGGCCAACATTTCGTCCCGGTAATATCTGGGGTTTTCTTCGATGTATTGTTCTGCCTTATTGGTTACCTCAAGCATGGAATCATAATCATGTAACATTTCATAACGGAATGCCCATACTAAATACATGTTATAAATCACTATGGGCGATTCATATATTTCAGATAAGCCGACAAGGGCTTCGCAATAGGTGTCTATTCTTTCTTTTAGATTGAAATTTTTGGAAGGTGGCTTATAATAATTCATGATAACCCGCTGGTACAATTCCTCTGATCGTATTTCTGCATCCAATACATTTTGAAATTGTTTACTGTGCTGGTCATATTCTTCATAGCCTTTTTCATCGCCTTCTTCCGAGCAATATTTTCTAAGGATTCTAGCACAGTTCACGATGACATCTGCAAACTTGAATTTTAATGCTGTGGTAAGGATTTGTCTTGCCAAAGCCGCAGCGGTATGCCTGGCATTATTGGATAAAAGAATTTTTACCAGTGTCCAATCTTTGTTACAGGAATAATAGGCCCTATCATAGTTGGATGTTGAAGGAAGGTTGACATCCAAGAAAAACAAAGTATTTAAGAGCCTTTTCCTGAACCTTGATTTAAGCTGGCGATATTTGTCATCGGTCGGGCTACAACCATATAAGAAGGAAGCAGCATCTCTATCATTCTTAAATTTATTAGCCATTAGAGCCTCATAAAACTCGTTGAATTTTGAGTTCTTATGTTTTAAGGAATGGTCATCAAATATTTCGATTTTCCTAACTTTCTTTTTGGTTACGATTTTCGAAATCTCTATGAGGTTTTTCATACTTCTTTATCTTCTCAATGATTTAATTAAATTCAATATACGTTTTTCCTGGTTTTTCGCCAAAAATAGATGTCACAAATATTTTACCAAAAAAATATCATTATGTTGCTTTTTATGCCGTCATATTATGGAATAATTTTTATTTTCTGATATAAATATGTTGTTTTTTAATGTTTTAAGTGTTATAAAACAGAATTTAAGAGACTTATTTTTAGAATTTACCTTCTTTTAGTTTAATAAGAACCCCCACTAAAAAATATTTTTTAGTGGGGGTTCTTGAAAGAGAGTATAAGTGATTCTAATATATTTAATGTGACTAGATTTTAACGAAAATGCCTGTTCTTAGTAAAAGATGTAGGGAAGGAGGTTAGCTTTTTTTGTTGTTCTTTTGCTTCATTCCATAAAGCATCCATTTCCTCTAGGCTCATATCATTCAAATCTTTATGGGCATTGGATTCTATGTACTCAAATCTGGATTTGAATTTCTTATTGATTTTTTCCAATGCCGTTTCGGGATCAACATCAATAAAACGGGAATAATTGATAAGGGAAAATAAAACATCACCAAATTCTTCCTCCTTCCGCTCTTGGGATAAACCCTGGGTCAAAGTTTCTTCGAATTCTTCCATTTCCTCTTTTACCTTATCCCAAACCTGTTCCTTATTTTCCCATTCGAAACCAAACTTTGCTGTTTTTTCTTGCATCCGATATGCCTTTACCATGGCAGGTAAGGATTTGGGCACACCTTCAAGTACTGATTTTTTGCCTTCCTTCAATTTCAATTTCTCCCAATTCTGTTTCACTTCCTCTTCATCAGCAACCGTTATATCTCCATAAATATGGGGATGTCTTTGTATAAGTTTTTCACAAATCTGATTCAAAGCCTCAGAAATATTGAATGCTTTTTTTTCATCGGCGATTTTAGCATAAAAAACCATATGAAGCATCAAATCTCCAATTTCCTCCTTGATTCCCATCAAGTCATTATCAAGGATAGAATCTGCTAATTCGTAGGTTTCCTCAATAGTCAGATTCCTTAAACTTTGGAGGGTTTGTTTTTTATCCCAAGGGCATTTTTCCCTGAGTTCGTCCATAATTTCAAGTAGCCTGGAGAAGGCTAGGGCTGCATCTTGATACTTCTGAGGAATTTCCATGTCTCTATATTTTCTTTCCTGCAAATGTAACTCAAAAGGGATAACATACTTCGGAATTGAACAACCATTCACAAGGAAAAGATGTTTATATTTGTATAAAATTTAGAAACATGGAATTTTTGTATATACTTCTTATCATTTTTGTAGTCTTCGGCTTTTCATTTTTAATGATGAATATCAGACACATCGTAACGGGGCAAGAATTCAGAGGAAGTTGTGCATCAAACAATCCTTTAATACAAAATAACTTGGGAGAGTGCGGAGTATGTGGCAAAAAACCGGGAGAAGAGTGCCAAATGCCGGAGGTCGATCCAAAATAGATTCATTCCTTTTTTAAAAAGTTTCCATTTCTTTTATACATCCTTGCAACGATTTACTATTTCTTGCGTAGAGTAAATTAACTCGGTTTCCATCTTATAGGTGGAATCTTATAAATCGGTAAATCAGATAACCATAATTGAAGTTCGTTAGAACATATCATTTCTATTGCTTTATCCTATTGTTGGGATGGATGTCAATGTCGATGGCTTTGCCTTCGCTAGATATTATTTCTAGTGATAAAGGAAAGCAGACAGTTCCCAAATATATAGAAAGAAAATTGAAACGGGACGCTGCTAGATTGGCGATTAGGATGATTGCCCAAGGAGAAGATTTATCCTTGATCCAAGTTGAAGTTCCTAAAAAAGAAGCTAAGGAAATTTATGATGTGTTGGTCAGTATTTACAATAGTAAACTCGATAAAGCCGAAGAAATTTTCAATATTGATATGCGGGTAGCCACCAATATCCCAATTGATAAATTTTGGCTGATTTATGAAAAAGATGCAGATTGGGCTTCAGAATTGAAGAACGGAGAGACAGAAGTTTCTGGAGATATTGAAGATTTAATAGATGAATATGATCTCTTCATCTCAGATCCTAAGAATTGGGACGAAGAGCATGGAGTCATTACGATTAATTCTGTATCATTATATAATATGACAGCATTGGCTCAAAAATTTACAAGTATCTCTGGTGTGTCCCAAATACATACTCATGATCCGGATATCGCTCCCGATTTTGATATTGATATCAAAAAAACGGGAAATGTTTGGGAAGTGTCTTTTACGGAAACATGGTCAAGTATTAATGGACCCAAATCCCATACCTGGAAATTCAATGTAACTTCGGATGCTTCCAATAAAGTCGAATTTTTAGAAGAGTTCGGAGACGACCCTCCTTTATGGAGAAGGAAATAAGTTCATATTCCTTTTCTCTCCACATCCATTTTTCTTCCATTAATTTTTCATTCTTACACATGCTGTAAGAATGATTTCTTTATAGTATCTTTCTTGAGATACAGCGAGAGCAAGAAAAGATTTGTAATAAAGTCTAATATAAAAGATGTTATTACCAGACACCATATGGTTCGAAATTGCCATTGTAAGTATGATATTTGCTTTGGGAAATATATTGTTTGGACATTTTGAAGAACAGACACCTAAATACAGAAGAGTAGGTAAATTCATTTTGACTTTAATGGTCATTGTCGGTTTATCCACCTTTCTAAGCAGGACTATCTCCCTTATTGTACTGGGACTTGCCTTTCTGCCTGTTATCTATATACATGGGATTCTTTTACCCCGAAAAGGAATAAATGGTTGGACAGGAGAACCCAAAGATAAATATTATGAACTTCGAGGCTGGGATAAAACCAAGCTTACTCATAATAATGAGGAGAAATGAAATAACAGCCTAATAGCTTACCCACTCTCATAAAATAAAAAGCATATTTTTTATTTTATTTCTCTCGTTTTTTTGACCCATACAAAGAGCTTTATAAATAGATTTACAACCTATCTATTTGATTATCATAGAATTATTTTTTTTAAGATTATTGTTTTTGCTTTTTTGTATGTCACAAAACAGTAGTTATGGTGATGAAGTAAAAGATAGAATAGCCCTTATTGCTAACAATTCCGAATCACACAACAGAACAGAGACAATATTAGCATGTTTTACCGAATCCAACATATTATCATCAACATATCCTTACTCTCTACCTTATGGTGGACAGTAAGTTCCTATATGGGATTGAAAGGTGATTTGACCCATCGTTCGGTAGGAAATGTTGTCAGTGTTCAATTTGATGATTCAAAATTATCAGAGTATCAGAAAAAGATGTACGAAAAAGATGCGACCCGATTGGCTCTGCGTTACATCGCCCATGGAACCAGTTTTGATGAACTACAACCTGATATTCCAACGGAAGTGATGACCGAATTGTATAGTTCTTTGTTAGCTGTTCATAAATCCCCTTTTAATGAAGCAATAGAAGTTACCCAAACACATAGATTACATACATTCCCTAATCCGGCTGTAGATAAATTCCAAGTGAATTATAAAAACACAGCTACTTGGGCTACGCCTTTAAGATTAGGTGATGATACCACCGATAGTGATTTAATTAATCGTTTGTGCAATAATTATGGTCTGTCTATAGAATCCCACGAAAGATGGGATGATGAAAACAACCTTTTTATTGTAAAGGCAAAGAAGGCTTTGAATATCGCAGCTATAGCCAAGGAGTTTAGAACCGAAGAAGGGGTGGAAGTGGTAAAGATGTTAATTCCGGATACAGATGGAAATGATATCGAAGCCACTCGAACCCAAAAGGGGTGGAGATTGGATTACATGGTGAAATTCGATTCCTGCTTTACAGGATGCAAGAAAAAACACATTTGGAGTTTCGAAATTGTAAACATTACAGCGAACAGTGCTAATGTGAATTTCCTTGGAGAATCTGGTGATGAATTACCGGATTGGATGAAACCTTGACCCTTTTTATTATTGATTTGCTAATAAGTTAAAAAACTAAAATAAAGCAAATTAATAGAAACAACGTTTAGTGTATGACGTATAAAAAATAACCCTAGATTAATTGAAATATAAAAGTGAGTGTTTGTTCATAGTTTTTGTTTTTGT
>JAHDDR010000170.1 GCA_020629255.1 Saprospiraceae bacterium
TCGAATATTGCTTTTTTCTTATCGCCTTTTATAATCGGGCTGTTCAGCATTAATTTGAAATCACGATTTTCAGCGACTTTCTCAAAAGATTGCAAATCGGAAAGAATAGTATCCAATTTGTCCCCTTCGGATGCCATCTCAATCAAGGATTTCGCATAACGTGAAGCAATTCTTTGTACACTCATATTTTAGATATTGAGATTTTTAGATTTTTAGATTTCGAGACAGGTGTCTCTACATCTATCAATCTCTAAATCTAATTATGATAATTTGATTTCGTCTACCAAGCCTTTTACAAAGGATTCTTGAGCCGGGTCACCTTTCAATTCTTTATTCAAGATTTTTTCGGCAATGTCCAAAGCCATTTGCCCTGCATCGTTTTTGATGGTTATCATGGCCTCCATTTTACGATTTTCTATTTCCTCCAAAGCACTATCTACTTTTGTACGGAATTCAGAATCGGCTTTTTCTTTTTGTTCTTTTCTGTACACTTCGGCTGCTTCTTTAGCCTGCACCAAAATCTGAGAACGTTCCTCTTTGGCTTGCTCCAAAAGAGCTTGGTGTTCTGATTTCAAATTCGCCATTTCCTGACGAGCCATTTTAGCTTCGTCCAAGGCTTTTTGAATATCATTTTCTCTCTCTTTCAATGCTCCTGCAATAGGTTTGAATGCAAACTTGGACATCAAAAACCAAAACAATGAAAAGATGATCAAAGTCCATAACATCAACCCTGGCTCAGGGATAAACGGATAGAATTTTGCTAAAATCATAATGTTATAAAAATATCTATGTTGATAATTTTTTAATTCTTAAAGGATGGAGCAACTAACCAACCGTTAGATGCCCATCCTAGTTTTTTTGACAAAACTTATTTTCTTCTTAATTGATAAAGAAAGCAAGGATAATAGCAATAAGTGCCGCACCCTCAATAAGAGCTGCCATCAAGATCATGTTAGAACGGATATCTCCAGCTGCTTCTGGCTGACGAGCAATCGCTTCCATGGCTTTTCCACCTATGTTTCCGATTCCAATGCCCGCACCAATTACGGCTAATCCTGCTCCTAATGCTGCTAATGTACCAGTCATGATAAATAGTTTATATAAATGAATAAATTCTTATTTCAAATCCAAACACAGCCACTACGATTAGTGATGTGCATCTTCTACTGCTGCACCTATATATGCTGCAGAAAGAATACAGAAAACAAATCCTTGAATAAAGGCCACCAAAAGTTCTATGGCCATCATAAACATGGTTAAAGGTATTGCCATTGCTGTTCCTAAAATAGAACCGCCCATATTCCCTGATTCATACATTGAAGGTGCTCCTCCAAAAATGAATATCAAACTCACAAAAATCACTAGTACGATATGTCCTGCCGTGATGTTGGCAAACAAACGCAACATTAGAGTTAACGGTTTGATAAACATACCCATGATTTCTACAGGAGTGAGAATAATTTTAACCCACGCAGGCACACCAGGCATCCAAACAATATGTTCCCAATAATGTTTGTTCCCATTAATGGTAGTAATTACAAAAGTGAAAATAGCTAACACAGCTGTTACACTCAAACTTCCTGTAACGTTACCACTTCCAGGGAAAAAGGGAATTTGACCTATTAAATTCAATCCTACTATAAAAAAGAATACCGAAAGAAGATAAGGAAGAAACTTATCGGCTTTATGACCAAAGAATGGAACAGCTACTTCATCTCTGATAAACAACACGACAGGTTCCAGTAAGGATTGAATTCCTTTAGGTGCCATACCCTTTCTTGTAGTATATGCTTTAGCTGCAGTTCTAAACAATAAGAACAATATCAAAAAGCCCAGTAGCATTGTAAATACATTCTTAGTAATGGAGAAGTCATAGAACGAAGTAATTCCGCCACCAAGAATACCACCATCTAATGTTGATTTTTCATGCAACTTCCAGCACTTGCCTTGATAACTTACGGTAAATAAGGGAAGTTCTTTTCCATCCTTTACTATTTCTTCATGGCCATAACAATTCACCTCTACTTTACCCATAGGGAATCCTTCATCTGCAACTCTCATCACCGTTCCATGTACCATGACATATTTATCTATAGCATATTTGCCGTTTCCATGCCCTGCGTTTCCAAAACTACTAGAAAGCATTGCTTTGAATCCATCATCTGACTTTAGAAAACAAGGCAGAGGTACATTAATATCTCCAAATACACGAAATTGGTTAGCATCCATGATGTGATGGAAGGCTACAGCTCCAGCATCAAAGGAGTCATCATGCTTCCCACAATCACAATGATGACCGTGTCCATGATCGTCATGGCCGTGAGAAGCATGGTTGTGACCATGGTGTCCATCATGGCTATGGTTATGGCCTGAATGGTCATGGCCGTGATGATCATGGTTGTGGCCAGAATGATCGTGTCCGTGAGAGGAGTGATCGTGGCTGTGATTATGATCGTGATTATGGTGTGAGTGGTCTTGAGCTGTTAGCAAAGCTAAAGTCAAGAACAAGATTCCGAATGTGCAAATTATGGCTTTCCTCATCAATTCTTTTCAATTTTAGAGTGACCCTCTTAATTTTGCTGCAAAGATAGTTTTTTCTAGTCTTTAATGAAATTGAAATCCAGAAAAAAAACAAGTGATAGCAAAGAAAATTTGGCAAATGCTTAACCACTGAATATCAGCAAAATATATATGTATTGACAAATGTTTTATTCGCCATAATTTCTTCCGAACAAAAACAAAACTATACTTATTCCTTTTTCAAAATACTAGAATACAAAATATAATTTGGCTACCATTTATAATAAAAAAATATGTCAGAACAACAATTTAAAAGAAGTCAATTGGCTTTAAGAAACGGGCAAGACCGTGATGAAATATGGGTAGCCTATCGAGGCATCATCTATGATGTTACCGAAAGCCGAATGTGGCGGAATGGGCAGCATTATGAACATTGGGCCGGGCAGGATCTCACACAAGAACTTGATCAGGATGCTCCCCATATGGATGAGGTGTTTGCCCGATTTGAAATTGTCGGGGAACTTGTAGATAGTTGATTGAACCCTTCTATTTAAACCTATGAAAGGTCAAAACGCATACATAACACCTCCATTGATGCCAATCAACCAAGCTGAACGATCTAACTGATATGCTTTGGATAAACCATGTTGCTGAAATCTCACATTCTGATTTAAACTAAAAGATATTTTCTTAGATATTTCATAATGGACAAATGGCGAAATATGATAGGACACAAATATACTTTTATAAGGCCGATGCAGATCAGATGCCATATCTATTTCAATTATTCCTCCTTCCCTATCTAATGTTTTTCCTTTTTGAATCACAAATTGATTCAAGCCTATACCAGCGAAAATCCCCAAATGAAATCTTCTGATTTTTTTAGAAATGCCTATCTCTATAGGTAGAGAAATGTGCCGATATTTATTATCCCATAATACTTCCCGTTCTGCAATAGCAGGTACAATCCTCACTTCGCCATTGGATTGTATTAAAGGCATTGTGGTTTCATCTGTCTGAGTAGTAGAAAATTCTTGTTGGGATTCATACCATTCCAAGCCTGTTTTAATTCTTATCTTTTTATACTGACCTAAGATATGAACTGCAGAAGAATACCCCATTTCTGGTGAATGGGTAGAACGGAGCATTTCGTTCAGCTCTAGAAAAGATTTATTTTCCTTGTAAGAATCAAAAGTCCAATTCAAGCCCATTTGTATTCCTATTTGCCAACTCATTTGATCTTTTAGGAAATTCTTCTTTCCTCTATCCTTCTCCTTATTTATCAACAATTGGATTCTATGACTCAATTTTTCGGTTTTGTCTTGGGGTTTTATAATAGCCAAAGGATGAAGAAATACATTATTTACATTTGTTGCCTTCTGATTATTCTGTGATTTTTGTGATTTCTCATGATTGGTCGTTTCTTTGATCGTCTCTTTTTGATTTTTGGTAATATTACCCTTCTCCTCCCTGACTACAGCTTGTAGGGTAGAATCATTATTTTTGGTAGGAACCTTATGTTGTTCATTATAATTTAGGCCCAACTTATATTCTAATGTATTTTCAAGAATATCTATCGTCGGTATTTTATGTTCTTGGGTATTTATGTTTTTTCCTTCTATTAATAAATTGTTTTTCTTTCGCTCTGAAATTATAGGGTTGGTTCTGTATTCTTTTATATTATTTTTGACTGCCTCATTTATGGATTCTAATTCAACTCCTTCAGATAGATAGGCTACTTCATTGTCTTCCGCAACTATAAGATTGTTTTGATTTCCCTTTACATCATTATTATAAATATCACTTTCTTTTTTGGTATAACTGGCTTCATTTTCATCGTTATTATTCAAAAAACAGAACCCTATTCCCAGACAAAGCAATAGAATTAAGAAATAAAATCTATTCTTATTTTTTTTATGGAATGATGCTTGAGAAGGAGTATCTTTTCCCAAAGCATCTTCTATCCCCTTCCAAAGAAGATCTTCATCAACTCCTTTTAGTTTTTTTTCGTTTTTAAACCTATTTTCTAAATCACGTAAAAAATCATCCATATCTACAAAATTATCATGAATGAAGAAATTCTCCAATCATTTCTTTCCGCTTAATTATAATATGTTCGTATTCCATTTCTTTTGGGCTACCCATCTTTTCTCCAACCAAGCTTTAGCTCTTGATAATCTTTTTCTGGATAACGCATCGTTAATGTCTAACAACTCTGCTATTTCCTTATGGGAAAAGCCGTCCAAAACAAATAGATTGAATACTTGAAAATATTGCTCGGGCATCCTTTTTAAGAATTGCATTATTTCATCATTAGAATATTTGTGCAATACTTTAGGATGAATTGAATTTTTTCGAAGCACCAAATCATCTTGTTCCAATTCTTTTACCCTAGCAAATTTCTGATTTTGTTTCAAACAACAATTAATGCTTATTTTTATCGCCCAAGTTTTAAACTTCCCTTTATCAAAATCGAACTGATGCAGTTTTGTGAATATTAAGATAAAGGTCTCTTGTAATACATCATTCAAAAAAGTCGAATCATTTAAATATCGTTTACAAACTGGAGATAGATAGGGCAATAACATATGATACAATTGCTTTTGCGAAGCCCTGTTATTGGCTTTGCATTGTTCAATCATCAAATTTGTTATTCTTCCTTCCATCTTTTAAAAGTTCAAGCCAGATGGATTAATACAATCCATCCAGCTTAAACCCAACTAATTTTTTATCACAATTTCAATAAAAATAAGTTTAACATATAAAAACAACTTAACTACATTATAAACATTCACAAGTTTCTACGACAAAACCAGGTGTTCCCCAAGGAGTAATACAAGGGTCGCCATAATTGGCTTCTAAATTAGGGCAATCGAATGGCACTCCAAAGGATTCACATTCACAATTCGGATTCACCGCTCCTTGGCTTCCATCCGAAGCTGTACAAGGCTGACCAATATTCGCTTGGATATCCGGACAATCGAACCAAATATCTTCCACTTCACATTCACAATTAGGATTTACGTAGCCAAAGGAACCGTTTGCCGTAAAACAAGGCTCACCAAAATACGCTCCAATAGCCGGACAATCATATACCCCCCCTTGTCCGGGTGTATGGGCACAATTACATGTTTCATCAATACAACCTACTTCACCATTTGCCGTTAAACAAGGATCTCCATAATTGGCTTCCACACTAGGACAGTCCCAAGAACCACCTTGTCCTCCACCATCTGGTTGGCAATTACAAGTCGGATCTACAAATCCAAATTGCCCATTTGATGTAAAACAAGGATCGCCTATATATGCTCCTAATGCCGGACAATCATAATCACCTCCATTTCCTGGTACGTGATCACACTCACATTGTTCGTTCAAACACCCTACAATTCCAGCATCTGTAATACAGGCGTCACCTACATTGGCTTGCAAATCCGGACAATCGAAAATATTCGGATCATCCAATATCTGGCACTCGCAAAATTCGTTGACAAAACCAAATGCTCCATTAGCATCATAACAAGGTTCTCCAAAATACGCTTCCAGTACCGGGCAGTCATATACCCCACCCTGATTCGGTGTATGTGTACATTCGCATGATTCATCAATACATCCTACTTCGCCATCTGTAGTAATACATGGATCTCCAAAATTGGCCTCTATACCTGGGCAATCCCATGAACCGCTCGGATTGTATTCTTCCTCACATTCGCAAGCAGGGTTTACAAAGCCATAATTTCCATCAGGCAAGAAACAAAAATCTCCAATATTGGCTCCAATTGCTGGGCAATCAAATGATCCATTTGGATCTGTTTCATTTTCGCATTCACAGTTTTCATTCACCCATCCTAAAATACCGTTGGCATTGATGCAAGGTTCTCCATAATTGGCCTCTATTGCCGGGCAATCAAACAAACCACTTTGATCTATCGCTTCGCAATCACAATTTTCATTGACAAAACCAAAATTACCATTCGCATCAATACAAGGTTCTCCATAGTAAGCTCCTATTATCGGGCAATCAAACTCTCCGCCTTGGCTGGGTGTATGAGCACATTCACAATTTTCATCAATACATCCTATATCCCCATCAGCCGTAATACAAGGCTCTCCAAAATTAGCTTCTATGCTTGGGCAATCCCATGAACCTCCCGGGCCATCTGGTCCATTCAGCACATCACATTCACAGGCTGGATTTACGAAACCAAAATCACCATTCGGTGTAAAGCAGGGTTCACCCACATTTGCTCCGATATCGGGACAATCCATGCTTCCCGAATCGCTTTCCAAGTTCTCGCATTGACAGTCTTCGTTGACAATTCCAACAATACCACCATCCAATAAACAAGGATCTCCAAAATTCAATACTAGGTTGGGACAATCATAAGTTGCAGGGGTATCTGGTTCGACACAAACACATCCTGAATTCACAAAACCGGGTTCGCCAGCTGCGGTTACACATTCGTCTCCGAAGAAGGCTTCCAAGGCCGGACAATCATAATCTGGATTTACGTTTGTCACATCTACTTCATCATCGCCACAAGACACAAGGAAAAGACAACAACATAAAAGAGTAGAACACAGAAGTAAGAAGAAATTCACTTTTTTCATTATAAGATTAAGTTTATGAGTCTAAAATAATATTAGGATGATCAAACCTTTCATTAGTATATATCCTTTCGCCTTTTTGATTGTGACACTTGTTTTAATTTTTTTATAAAAAATAAATATTTCAAATAGAACTTTGCCAAATAAGTTATCTTCACATTCGAAATGATAACTGGAAAAGAAATACGTAAATCCTATGGCTCCTTGGAAGTTTTAAAAGGAGTTGACGTTAATATCCATAAAGGGGAAATTGTTTCTATTGTTGGCAAATCAGGAGCTGGGAAAAGCACCTTGCTCCATATACTCGGCACGCTCGATGATTACGACCGAGGTGTTTTGATCATCAATGATGTAGAAGTGGGGCAGTTGAATGAAAAAGAACTCGCCAATTTCCGGAACGAACACATTGGCTTTGTCTTTCAGTTCCACCACTTGATGCCTGAATTCACAGCGTTGGAAAACGTTTGCCTCCCTGCCTTCATTGGCAAACGAGATGTGGCTGCCAGTCAAAAAAGGGGGAAAGAACTTTTGGATTACTTGGGTCTTTCGGAAAGGATGGAGCACAAGCCTACACAGCTTTCCGGCGGAGAACAGCAACGGGTGGCGATGGCTCGTGCCTTAATCAACAACCCAGCAGTTGTTTTTGCTGATGAACCCACTGGCAACCTAGATACTTCTACTTCGGAGGAACTCCATAAATTGATTCACGAATTGCGAAAAGATTTTGAACAAACGTTTGTCATTGTTACACATAATAACGAGATGGCCAACCTATCCGATCGGGTGCTTACCATGAAAGATGGTTTGATTGTTTCTGATTAATGAACAGTCTCTATACAATTGATTTTCTTATCTTTATGGTCATATTCTATTACAAAACTATTTTCAAACAAAATTCATACTTATGAAAAGGATTCATCATTTTTTGATTTTATCCATTATTTTCTTGTGTTTTTCTGCTTGTAAGAAAGAACAAGAACCCTGTTCTGTTACGAATCTAATGGTAACCACCGGTACCTGCGACAATGATGGAGCTTACGCCATTACTCTTGATTTCGATTATACCAATCCGGAAAACAGTTTTTATGATATTTATTTAAGGGATAATGATTATTACGGATTGTTCCGTTATGATGAACTGCCCTTAACTATTAACGATTTCAAACCTAGTGGCTTGGAATATGATTTCATTCGTGTTTGTATCGATGAACGTCCGGATTGCTGCTTGGAGATTGAGTTCACACCCCCTACTTGTATCACTGATAGTAATCCATGTGCGGTTTCGAACCTTCAAGCAGCGGTTGTCAACAATTGTAATCCAGATGGAACTTATAATTTATCTATTGATTTTGATGTGGAAAATGCTGGGAACGAATTCTTTGACTTGTATGTAAGGGATGATGTCTTGTTAGGGTTTTATAGTTTGGATTCCCTTCCCTTGGAATTGAATAATTTCATGCCAAGTGGTTTTGATTATGATTACCTGAAGGTTTGCGTGAATGATGATCCGAATTGTTGCCAGGAAGTGGAATTTATGGGGCCGGATTGTCCGACGGATAGTTGCGAAATTTCTAACTTAATCCTTGACCCGGGCAATTGTACATCGGCAACGACTTATGACTTATACCTCGATTTCGATGTTGTGAATCCGGGCAATGAATATTTCGAAGTATTTACCCGAAATGATAGTTTATTTGGATATTATCTATTGTCAGATCTTCCTATGAGTCTTCCTGATTTTGAAATCAGTGGCTTCAATTATGATTACATCAAGGTATGTATTAATGATGTACCCGAATGCTGTATAGAAATGGAATTCATGCCGCCGAATTGCTAGATGGTTTTTCATCTTCCAAGAACAACAAAGCCTAAGGAATATTCCTTAGGCTTTGTTGTTTTGAGCATATCAAAATCCAAAATTACTCTGCATCTATCACATCCACTTCGATGGTCTTGTCTTGATTCGCCAATTGCCAAATGGTATGGAAAATCAATTTTGTGATTTTTTCCATTTTATCGAATTGTATTTTTTCTGCCGTATCGCTTACGCGATGATAATCTTCATGCACACCACTGAAATAAAAAACAGCTGGGATGCCTTTTTCAGCAAAATTATAATGATCCGAACGGTAATAATATCTATTGGGATCATCTTCTTCATTGTAGGTATAATCCAATTCTAATTGGGCGTATTTTTTATTGGCATTTTCATTGATGTTGTGCAATTCGGTGCTCAGTCTGTCGGCTCCTATCACATAAATATAATTCGGGTTATCTTGATGATTTTCATCCGTACGACCAATCATATCCACGTTGACATTCGCAATGGTTTTCTCCAAGGAATAAATAGGATGTTTCACATAATATTCTGATCCCAACAATCCTTTTTCTTCTCCGGATACCCAAAGGAACAAAACGCTTCTTCTCGGACCATAGCCTGCTTCCTTTGCCTTCATGAATGCTTCAGCCATGTTCAAGACTGCCGATGAACCAGAGCCGTTGTCATCTGCACCGTTATAAATATCGTCGCCTCTTTTTCCTAGATGATCATAATGAGCTGAAACGATAATCAATTCATCTTTCAGGTTTTCATCCGAACCTTCTAAATATCCCAAAACATTTTCTCCGATAATTAATTTTAAATCCTTATCCATTTTAAATTTCATTCCCGTAGGGAGAGATAATGTTTTGGGCTTTCCTGTCTTTCGGATTTTATTTCTGGTTTTGATAAATTTCTTATATAATTTCTTTCCGATAATTTCTTTTGCCACTTTCGTGGATACATATATACT
>JAHDDR010000171.1 GCA_020629255.1 Saprospiraceae bacterium
GCAATGGCTATCAGGTTACTTGGACTTTTGGGCATTTCTGCGAACTATTTGCCCCCGACGATTACCATGCCCATTGGAAAAGTTGGAACTTGGACAATCTCCCCATGTTGCCTGAAAAGTTTGAAACGAAACTTAAAAAAAATTCGGGTATCAAAAAACAATTCAAAGTTGTAAAACAACTATTCAAAAAGGCATCGGTTGTTATTAATTGTGGGGATGCCGGACAAGAGGGCGAACTCATACAACGTTGGGTTTTGAAGGAGGCCAAATATAAAAAAAAGGTGTTGCGCTTATGGATTTCTTCCCTAACTCCTGATGCGATCAAAGATGGTTTTAAAAATTTAAAAGATGCTTCCGATTATGATTCGTTATATCATGCGGGTGTATCCCGAGCAATTGGAGATTGGTTGTTGGGCATGAATGCCACTCGATTATTTACTTTAAAATATGGAGGTTATAAACAAGTGTTATCCGTTGGTCGGGTACAGACCCCTACCCTTGCCATGTTGGTAAAAAGACATTGGGAAATTCAAAATTTCAAGCCAGAGACGTATTGGGAATTGCAAACTATTTATCGGGAAACTAGTTTTAATTGCGAGAAAGGAAAATTCAAGAAAAAGGAAGAAGGTGAAAAATTACTACAATTAATAAAGGATAAAATTTTCACTATTACGGATACGAAAAAAAAGAAAGGAAAAGAATATCCTCCCCGACTTTTTGATTTGACTAGCCTTCAAGTATATTGTAATAATAAATTCGGATTATCTGCGGATCAAACTTTAAAAATAGCACAAAAATTATATGAACAAAAACTCATTACCTACCCGAGGGTGGATACGACCTATCTGCCCAACGATGTTTACCCAACCGTTCATAAGACATTAGGGCAACTCTTACAATATAGTTCATTCACAGCTCCTTTATTGAACCAAGCGATTAAAAAATCGGGGAAAGTTTTCAATGATAAAAAAGTAACCGATCACCATGCCATCATACCCACAGGACTTGAAAAAAATCTGATGGGCCATGAACAAAAAGTGTATGACATTATTACCCGTAGATTTATTGCTGCTTTTTATCCAGATTGCATTGTTGCGAATACCGTTGTCTTAGGAGAAGTGGAAAAAATAATTTTCAAAGCGACCGGAAAAGAAATATTGGAAGAAGGTTGGCGTGTTGTTCTTCCCAAACCTAAAAAATCAAAAAATCAAAATTCTTCAACACCTGAAAAAGATGAAGAAAAAATATTGCCCGAATTTAAAACAGGTGAATCGGGGCCTCATGATCCGAAATTATTGGAAAAGCAAACTAAACCACCCAAATATTATACAGAAGCCTCTTTATTAAGAGCGATGGAAACCGCCGGAAAAAAAGTAGACGATGAAGAACTGAGACAACTCATGAAAGAAAATGGTTTGGGCAGACCATCTACTCGTGCCGCTATCATCGAAACACTTTTCCGGAGAAAATATATTATTCGGAAAAAGAAACAAATCCATCCTACTACGATAGGTATTGAATTAATTGGCATCATTAAAAATGAATTATTAAAATCGGCAGAAATGACCGGTCAATGGGAAAAGAAACTCAAGGAAATTTCTAGTGGCGAATACGATGCCGGTGCCTTTATTCAGAATATGAAAAAAATGGTTTCGGATTTAATTACAGAAGTCCGAATCGATAACACGACAAAAAGATTAAGTGCATCCCAAAATAAAAATATTAAACCTACGGTCAAACGAAAAAAACAGCCTCCAGTAAATATTGCCGGTTCGACTTGCCCTAAATGTAGAACAGGAAACTTATTGAAGGGAGGCTCCAATTATGGTTGCAGCCGATGGAAAGAGGGTTGTGATTTCAGACTCCCTTTCAAATTCAAGGGAAAGAAAATATCAGAAAAACAATTATTGAGATTAACGCATACCGGTGCTACAATCATATTAAAGGGATTTATTGAAAATGGTAAAAAAATTAACGGCAAATTAATTTTCAATAAAAGCTATGAGGTTATTTTACAAGAAAGTAAAAAAAGGGTTAGTTCTCCTTCAAAAACAAAAAGCAAAGTTCCTGAAAAAATGGATTGCCCGAAATGCAAAAAAGGAATTATCCTAAAAGGAAAAACGGCTTATGGCTGTAACCGATGGAAGGAAGGATGCGATTTCAAATATGCTTTTGATTTGGTTCGAAAAAAAGCAGGAAAGAAAAAAATAACCAAAGAATGGTTATATCAATTATTGCATAAAGAAGTTGTTTAAATCATGAAAGAAGAATTTCATAAAAAAGATATTATTCCTAAAGAACAAATGAAATCCCTTTTAGTCAGGAACAACCACCCGGCTCTTTTTCGTTTTTCATTTATGATTTTTTCTTTTTTAATCATGAATGGATTTATTATTTGGAGTTGGGATACGTCTATCCTTCTATTTATTGTTCCATCTATTATTTATGGAATTATCTGTTGTAGTATTTTTGCTTCCTTACATGAAACGGCACATGGTACCGCATTCAGAACGAACTCCCTCAACAAGACCAGTGCGATAATTTCAGGATTTTTCCATTTTTACCCTCCTTCATTATTTCGGGAATTACATTTTATGCACCACAGGCACACACATGTCCCAGGGAAAGATCCTGAAATTTCGATGGGTGACCAACCTGCCCCTTCCGTTTTATCCAATGCTGGCATTTATACCGGTTGGTTAAGTGGTTTACCACTGATGCTGTTTAAATTATTTATGATAATTTCTGGATGCTTTGGAATGCCTGAATTTATTCGTAAAAAAATATTCCCTTTTGTCCATCCTAAAAAGCGAAAAATAATTTTTATTGAATGCTTATTATTTATGATTGGATATGCACTTATTTTTTATGTTTTGATGTTTTTCGATTTCAATATTTGGGCAATTTTAATCGGTCAATTGGTCGGTCATATTATTCTCGCTTTTTATTTAAGCATGGAACATAATGGATTACCCCACGAAGGGAATATTTTTAATAAAACGAGAAGTATCAATACCAACAAATGGATAAAATTAATCATGTGGAACATGCCTTATCATGCAGAACATCATGCCTTTCCTGCTATTCCTTTTCATGCCCTGCCCGATTTAAACAAAGCCATAGAACCTCACCTCATCCACAAAAAAGAAGGTCATGTTGATTTCCATAGGAAGGTTATCCAAAATTTTTAATTGATGAACTTTTTTAGCTTCTTAAAAATTTTGTTCACTAATTTCCCTACAAGCATCGGTCACAAAAGTATCTGCGAAATCGACCCAAATGATATTGGGTATTTTTCCATTGGAAATGGTTCCATCATTCATCCATCCCCTCATGGAAGAAATCAACAAATCATTTGTGGGTTCTGCAAAATCTTGAATGGATTGTGGATTATTTTCTGGAAAAACACAAGAAATTGACAATTCTACATTCAAGGTCATTGTCCAAGACATTTCGAAAATTCTTTCATTAGTAGGATCATAATTATTGAATTTCTCTAACTGATCGGCTTTCATGGTTTCGAAATCAAAAGAATTGGCATAGCTTCCTTGCAGCGGTAAAAACGAAGCTGGGAAAATACCTTTTGTCCTCAAATCGGAATTATCCGGCGCATCTTCATATACTAAGAGTAGCTTTCCTTTCGCTCCATCCAAATCCAAAATATTTTGTAGCGGTTCATTTAATAAATGAGTACGAGAAGTTGAATTTTCCGTATATAACCGTTCTCCCATTATATTTTTTACCATGTCCGTCATCCCGGTATCATCGTAACTGGTTTTGCAAAAATGGGTCATCACAAAAACGACCAATTCGGAATGGTTATCCAAAAACTCTTTGGTTTGCGTTAAAATATTATTGAGGGCATCTCCCTGGCATCCCAGACCTTCGCATTCTGTAGAATGCTCTGTAAAATATTCGCCTGTATCGTTCAAGGTAGGTCGAATATCATAATAACGCACACCGGCTTCCAGCATACTTTTCATATCTATATCTTGAGTTTGGGTACTACAAGAATTCGCCCCTAAAGTACAAGAAGACAAGGTATAAATTCCGGCATCATGCGCTCCGGGCAACGACATATTTTTCAAGGTAACTTGTTCTGCATGATCTATCATGAATTGAGTCATCCAATCAGCGTAAGTATCTAAATCTCTATCATCGACTCCTTTATCTTTACAAGCGGTAAAAAATAAAAAACAGAAGGGTAATACGTACAATATTTTTTTCATGATAATTTAGATTTGTAAAATAGATGTTCAAATTTACAAAAGAAATATCAAAGTTTAATTTCCTTTCCTTCTTATTCTTGAAATATGTTATCTTTATTGTATGAAGATTTTCATTACAGGAGCTACCGGATTCATTGGAACCCACCTCACTCATTTATTGGTGGGCAAAGGTCACGACATCACGGTTTTATTACGAACCGAAAAAAAACGAAAATCTTTGCCTTCAAACATCAAGGTAATAAAAGGGGATTTATCTTTATTCCAAGACCAAGCATTAAAACTACCGCCCTTCGACATTGTCATTCATTTAGCGGGCGTCATCTTCGCTAAAAATAAGGCAGAATATTTCAAATATAATTTTCATGCGGTCGAGGATTTAATCCATTGTATCCAACGACAAGAATGGATTCCGAAAAGATTTCTTTTTGCATCTTCTCTTGCTGCTGCTGGAGCTTCCGGAGCGGATAAGGCTTTAACAGAACATGACAGCCCCCATCCGGTAGATCCCTATGGTGAAGCCAAATTAAAAGCCGAACATTTTTTACAAGGCATCGAACAATTTCCTACGACCTCATTCCGCCCTGCCATTGTGCTAGGTCCCGGAGATGAAAATTCTCTAACCCTTTTTAAAATGGCTAAAAAAAATATCGGAATCAATATTAATGGCAAAGCACAATTTATTACTTTCGTAGATGTTGGTGATTTGATTTGTGCTATTGTAAAAATGATGGAAGATGCTTCTCGGGAACACAAAAAATATTTTGTAGCCCATCCGAATATTATTTCCAATATTGATCTTTTCCAAACATTGGGTAAGGTGATGGACAAAAAAATATGGATGATTCCCCTACCCCAACCTATTTTATATGCTGCCATGATAATTTCGACATTTTTTTCTAAAATTATCGGAACAACCAATCAACTTGACAATAAGCAATATTATCAACTTATCAATCATTTTATTTGTTCTTCAAAAGCCTTACAAAAAGAACTGAATTGGAAACCAAAGTATAATTTGGAAGAATCCATTCGAAAAGCTTATGAAGGATATCAAAAAGTAGGAAAAATATAATGGAAAAGCAGGTCTGGGTTGAAAAAATAAAAAATGCGATAAAAAAATATGGTTTCCATATTTTAATAGAAGTCCTGATTATTGTTCTAGGGGTGTTAATCGCACTACAAGTAAACAATTGGAATGAAAATCGCCAGCAGAGAAAACACTTCAAAGGTATTTTGAAAAAGGTGCTGAACGGTTGGGAAAAAGATACCCTAATCATTAATTCTTATATAGATCGACACAAATTATTCAAAGATGAATTTAATAATGTAATCCAAAAAAAATGGGATGCCGGACATTTGGATTCTTGTATGTTGTGTACGGGTTTAATCACACTTTATAATCCCATCCAAATAGAAAATAATGGAATGCAATTATTGAGGCAATATGTCAATTATAATTTCCAACAATTGGATTCCGATTCCTTATTGGTTTCTATTGCCCAACATCATACAGAATTCCATGAAACCATTTCGAAAATGGATCAAATGATACAGGATGAAGTGCAAACCAATGTTCAGGTTATAAGCCAAGAAAATTGGTTCAGTGATTTATTCCTGACCCTTAAAACTCCTCCCGAAGCTTATTCCTATTATTTAAGCCCAACTTTTAGAAATAAGACAACCATGATGCGGATTTTAATCGAAGGAAATACTCTCCCCGTATTACAACAATATAAAAAATTCATTTTGACACATTATCCTCTTGTAGAAAAAAGGATGGAAGATTTATAATAGATGTTATTTCGGAAAATTGATCATAGTCAACTATCCCTAAAAAAACTTTTCACAATAACATCTACATCTAAAAAATAAAACCATTACTTT
Organism: Saprospiraceae bacterium; assembly: GCA_020629255.1. Taxonomy (GTDB): domain Bacteria; phylum Bacteroidota; class Bacteroidia; order Chitinophagales; family Saprospiraceae; genus JAHDCE01. The sequence continues at coordinate 6,114 of JAHDDR010000171.1, forward strand.
TGCACCGAAATAATATTCTTTTTTAAATCAATTTAGACATGAAAAAATTTCCATTTTTTATTCTCTTATTTTCTGCGCTTGTATTTTTCTCTAACTGTGACAACGAAGAGGAAAGTTGCGATCCCCCGATAAGCCTTGCACAAAACATTGTGGGTGTTTGGACAGTAGATGGAGGTCCTGAAACAGCTGAATTCAAAGCAGATGGCACCATTATAGATTCGGATGACGCTCTTTTATACCTATCTGTAAATGATATTGAACTTTCAGAGAAATCTTATACCATTATTTCTGAAACAGAAATCGAAATGATGTTAGAATCTCCCGACGGTTTTGCTTCTGCTACAGAAGATATTACCGTATCTAAAAATGATTGTGATGAAATCATCTTGGTTTTCTCAGGAGGGTTCTCAACTACTTTAACTAGATAACTTTGAACTGATCATAGAAATAAAAGCCACCCATAATCGGGTGGCTTTATTTTTTAATGGAATATATCAAGAACATATTTCAATGTAAAGAAAAGGGCCATTTGCTAAATAGCCTATTTATTTTTTTGGGATGCTTTTTCGTCGCTTTTCTTTTTCTCATATCCCTTCATCATTCTTTTTTTTGGGATACGATACAATTGGGTTCTCTTCACGCCCATTATTATTCTTCTACTTTATTTTCTAATTTTTTACTTCCCGATTCGATGGACAGCGGGCACATTCCGGCATTTGGTATGTACTTGAGTTTATTTTGGATTTTTTTAGGTCGGTCATTATGGATTAGTCATATGGCAATGCTCCCTTTCGTCATTGGCATTTTATGGCAGATTTACCAACTCAGCAAACATTTCATCGAACCCAAATATAGAGGGCTTGCTTTTTTTATGGTTTTGATAGACCCTACCCTAAGCGCTCAAATGATATTGGTAAGCCCCGACGTACCATTAATGTTTTTTTTCTTGTGGAGCATCAATCATATTTTATATAACAATAAAAAAGGCTTGAGTATTTGTATTGCATTTTTATTTTTAATCAGCATGCGGGGCATGATGATTTCTTTTTGTTTATTACTGATGGATGTTATTAAAAATGTTTTTTCTAAAAAACAGACTTGGAAAGAATATTTCTTTTTATTATTAAAAAGAAGTGAGATTTACCTTCCCGCATTATTTATTTTTGTTACGTACAATTATTTCCATTATTTGGAAAAGGGGTGGATTGGATTCCATAACGATTCCCCCTGGGCAGAGCATTTTGAAAAAACAGATCTGAAAGGTTTCATTTATAATATCGGCATTCTCGGTTGGAGGATGTTAGATTTTGGAAAAGTCGGAATATGGCTTATTTTTTTCTTTTTGATTATCAAAAATAGAAATCGGATTTTCTCTCTTTTTCCTAAGGGCTCAAAATTAAATCTGTTGCTCTTTTCATTTTTGATTTTTGCCACATTGCTCCCATTGAATATGCTTTGGGCAAAAAGCCTTTTGAATCCCCGTTATCTGTTACCCATTTATATTTTATTCGCATTATTCGTTGCTACGCTTTTATTTTCTAAAAATGTAGTGAAGGAGAAAACGAGGATTTTCCTTGTTGGGTTTTGGATGATAATATTATTGACCGGCAACTTTTGGATCTACCCTCCGAAAGTTTCGCAAGGATGGGATTCTAGCCTTGCCCATATTCCCTATTATTCGTTGAGAACCGAAGCCTTGCGATATTTGGATCAGCAAGCGATCCCATTAGAAGAAGTCGCTTCTTTTTTCCCGAACCAAGGCTCTTTAGACCACACCGATTTGAGCGGAGACCCACGGAAATTTTCCGTATTCGATAATCAGGTTCCTTATGCCTTATATTCAAATGTATTCAACATCAGTGATGAAGAATACCAAACACTCCAGAATCAATATACTATCATCAAGGAATTTAGAGAAGGGAGAATATATTTCAGATTATACCATAAAACCCCCACCCCCCAATAGCAGGAGCAAAGGCACGACTATCTGCCCGACGAAAAACAATAACACAGATTTAATCAATTATAACAGCACCTTAATAATATTTTTCAGTATTATAGCGTAATGTTTTAGTAGGATTCATAACTAATTTTAAGAATGAGGAAATTACTTTTACTTGCTTTTCTATCTTTTACCACACTATACACACAGGCACAAGACATTTATAGTATTGATAAAATCCAAGAACTCAAGATATATTTCGAACAGGAAAACTGGGATCAAGTACTGGATTCCTTGAAAAAAGAAGGGACCAAGAAGCGTATCAAGGGAGATGTGAAACTGAATGGTATTACGTATAAGGATTGCGGTATCCGATTCAAGGGGAATAGCTCTTATAATAATGCGAGGAAAGTCTTCGGACGCAAAATGCCCATCAATATCAAATCCAATTACACCAATGAAACCCAGACCTTTCCGAAGGGCTATACCAGTTTAAAATTAGCCAATGGTTTTCGTGATCCGAGCTTTGTCAGGGAAGTTCTTTCCTACGAAATTGCCCGGAAATATATGCATGCTCCGCAATGCAATTTCATGCATGTTTATATCAATGATCAATATTATGGGCTTTACACCAATGTAGAATCCATCAATGAACGGTTCTTGAAGGAACATTTGAAGGATGAAAATACCACCCTCATCAAATGCGATCCGGAATATAGTTTGAAACCACCGGCCAAATGCCCTAAAAATGCCAATAAGGCGACCTTGGAATACATGGGCAGCGATTCACTTTGTTATGAAGGCACCTACGAAACCAAGTCCGACCATTCCAACTATAAATCGTTGATTGCTTTAACCAAAACCCTCAAAGATGCTCCGGCAAAGACGAGGGATTTGTTGGACATCGATCGCACCTTGTGGATGTTGGCTTACAATAATGTTTTGGTGAATTTGGATAGTTATTCGGGTAGACTCGCCCACAATTATTATATGGCTAAAGATGATACGGGCCGATGGGTTCCTCTGATTTGGGATCTCAACCTCAGTTTGGGAGGCTTTCGTTTTGCAGATGCTTCAGCTCCTTTGGACAATGCCAACATGATAAAACTCAGCCCTTTTAGTCATTATAAAAATGCTGAGCGTCCTTTAATTAGTCAATTGCTGTCTATTCCGAGATATCGGAAGATTTATATCGCTCATATGCGTACCATCATCAATGAGAATTTTAAGAACAATTGGTACATGACCCGTGCTAGACGTTTGCAAAGCATCGTCGATTATGCCGTTAAGAATGATGAAAGCAAGTTTTATTCCTATACTTCCTTCAAGGAGAATTTATCCAAATCGAGCAAGGCGGGTAAAGCCCAAATTATTGGCATAGAAGAATTGATGAAGCCTCGTACCGATTTCTTATTGAATCATCCTTTGTTCCAGAAAGCTCCTCCTAAAATTAGCTCAGTCAGCCATAAGAAAACTGCAGATGGTGTAACGATTACTTGTAAAGCGGATAATGCGGAAAAGGTTTTTGTGGCGTACCGCTACGGTAAATTCGGTTACTTCAAGAAAAAGCCTTTGGAGGATGATGGCAATAGTAATGATTTCCAAGCTTCGGATGGTTTTTATGGTGCTACCATAGAATATAAACCGGGAATGCAATATTATATTCTTGCCGAAAATGAAAAAGCCGCCGCCTTGCATCCGGAAAAAGCAGAATTCGAATTCTTAGAAATAAGGTGAACAGTGAACTTAACATAATCACCTCTGCTAACTGCTAACTGCTAACTGCTAACTGCTAACTGCTAACTGCTAACTGCT
>JAHDDR010000005.1:0-18284 GCA_020629255.1 Saprospiraceae bacterium
CACCACTCCCATCCAAATCGGGACGAGTATTGATTCTTTTTAAAATTTCAAAAACGAATTCCTCGTGTTCTTTAGCAATTCCTACTCCATTATCTTTCACCTCCACCTTATAATGTTTGCTTCGATTTAAAAAAGAAATATTTATTACCGGTTTTCCACTTTCATTGTACTGAATGGCATTTTTCATTAAATGGTAAAAAACCTGCCCCAGCAATTTAATATCTCCATATATTTTTTCTGATGATTCAATATTAATTTCGGCATTCTCTTTTTCTATCAGTTCCCTTAACTTATATGCTTGGAGAAGGACAATATCTTCTCCTTGAAGTTCTTGAGCTTTCACTTCAGCCCTACATGCTCGATTATATAATAATAAATCATTAATTAAATACTGTACTCTTTGCGAGCCGTCAATTACAAACTGAAAATAGGTTTTTGCTTCGTCATCCAATTTATCTCCATATTCACTCTCCAGTAATTGAGCAAAATTACTTACCATTCTAAGGGGTTCTCCTAAATCGTGAGAAGTAACATATGCAAATTGTTCCAATTCTTTATTGGATTCTAAAAGCTGCTCACAACGTCCTTTTATTGACTGTTCCCTCTTAATGATTTGTGTAACATCTGTAAACATAGCGACTACCGCTGCTTCTTTAAAAAGTGGGTAATCTTTATGCATTTCTACTTGGAAATACCGATCATCCAATTTGACTTCCTGTTGGGAAAAATCGTCCCCCAAAGCTCGTTCAATCCCTTCCAATAATGCCGGATAACCATTAAATAATTCATAGACATTGTTCACCATTCCACGATTTGCTGTGAAATGATTCAATAATTCTCCAGTATGGACAATGATTCCCCCCTCCGAGTCGAATCCAATTATTCCGGATGCCGAACTTTTAAACGTGGATGTCATTCAGATTCTTACTTTATTAGTTTCCTTCACAATGATGTTCTCTCCTTCCTCTCTTCCTTCTCAACAAAGATGATACATAATAGACAAATTATAATTAGGTATCAAATTTCTCAGTGAATAATTAAAGTTGTTTGGTACACTACTTTCCCGCTTCAAATGCAACCTGGAAGAGCATCCATAAAAGAATGATTCAAATTATTTTCTACAAAACTAGTCAATTCGAATATAATTCATTAAAAATTAACTTATCTCCTAAAACAATAATTTAAGCCAAACATATCCTAGCGAATTTTCGCTATTTTACCTTTTCTTTTGTATTTTTACTGCTGTCCAACAAGACAAAGACTATTTATTATTAAGATTCAATATAGAAATTATGGCAAAATATATGAGTATGGAAACCTTGAAGTTTCTATTACATGATGTTCACAATGTTTCAGAATTATTTGATTATGATTATTTTAGCGAATATGATAAAGATGCTGTAGATATCCTTCTAGACTCCACCAAAGATCTAGCGGATAAAGCATTTTATCCTTACCTCCGCGAGATGGATGAGCAACCCGCCAAATACGAAAATGGAAGCATTGTCGTTCATCCCGCCTTAGGACAAATGATAAAAGGGTATGCCGATCTCGGTCTCATCAGTGGTATATTTAACTATGACGACGGTGGGATGCAAATGCCTGGGATGCTATTAAGCAGTTGCAATCATATTTTTGATTCTGCTAATAATTCATGCATCGGATATATGGGACTTACCGCCGGGGCGGCCAATCTTATTGCTACCTTCGGAAGCCCCGAGCTTAAGAATAAATTCATCCCCAAAATGATGACAGCAGAATGGATGGGAACCATGTGCTTGACAGAACCCCAGGCTGGCAGTTCCCTATCCGACGTTACGACTTCTGCCACTCCACGAGATGATGGTTCTTATCAAATAAAAGGACAAAAAATATTTATTTCGGCGGGCGATCACCAATTCGCAGATAACATCATACACCTTGTTTTGGCTCGTATAGATGGTGCACCTGCGGGTACCAAGGGAATTTCATTATTAGCCGTTCCCAAGAAAATGCCTCAGAACGATGGCTCTCTCATCCCTAACGATGTTATTACTGGAGGAGACTTCCAAAAATTAGGACAAAAAGGATATTGCACAGCCCACATCATTTTTGGAGAAAATGACGGATGTCGTGGTTTCTTGGTGGGTGAAGCCCACAAAGGACTTAAGTATATGTTCCAGCTCATGAATGAAGCGCGTATTGCCGTAGGAATTACGGGTACATCCATTGCTACTGCTGCCTATTATGCATCGCTACAATATGCCAACGAACGGCCACAAGGCAGACGTATCCAAAATTCCGGTAAAAAAGATGTAAGTGCAGAACAAACACTCATCATCAACCACCCGGATGTCAGGAGAATGCTCTTGCTCCAGAAATCGATCATTGAAGCCTCTTTGAGTCTCATATTCGAATGTTCCAAAGCTGCCGATATCCATAGAGCTGCCGATAAGGAAAAGGCAGAACGCTATCATCTTTTATTGGAATTATTAACTCCGATAGTTAAAACCTATCCTTCTGAAATGGGGATCACTTCCATCAACAATGGTTTGCAAATTTTAGGGGGCTATGGTTTCACTACAGATTTCCCGCTTCAACAATATTATAGAGATATCCGGATTTGTGCCATCTATGAAGGTACAACCGGTATTCAATCCTTAGATTTATTGGGCAGGAAAGTACCCATGAAAAATGGTAAAGCCCTCCAGATTCTCCTTGAAGAAATTCAGGGAACGATGGCTGCTGCGTCTACGTTCAATGATCTGAAACCTTATGTAAAGGATTTGGCATCGAAACTCGAAATGACGCAGAAAATATTAGGGCATTTAATGCCTTATGCCATGAAAGGGGAATATGACCGGTATCTGATGGATGCGAGTTTGTTCATGGAATTTACAAGTACAGTTATCATTGCTTGGCAATGGCTGAAAATAGCGACAAGTTCCAAGCAGGCACTGGTCTCGGGTAAAACAGAGTACTCTGCTGAGTTTTATGAAAGTAAAATCCACACCATGAAATTCTTTTATAAATATGAATTGCCAAAAACATTAGGACTCATGGACACATTGTTGGACGAACAAGTCCTGACCATTCCTGAAGAAAGTAAAGTGACGTTTTAATTAAAATAAAAAAGACTTCCCGAAATAAAGCCAGGAAGTCTTTTTTGATAATACTATAACATCAGAATATGTATCTACGATATCGCGCTAAATATTTCAATGAGAAAAATCAAAAAATCGAATTTGGTTTTTTCTGGGCTGCCGAATATTTAAAAAATAATGTTGACTTGGATATAGAAGACAGCACTCGATTGGAAGAATTGATACATTGGTTTGATCATAACCTACCTATTCCCGATTATTATCAAGATGAAAAAAATAGGCAGGCGGCAAAATCCGCTACCTCTTGGTATAAGGATACGGCACAGAAATTCATCAAACCCATGAATGGGTTGGCCTGGATTTTAGAAAAATACCATATCGATGTAGAGCGAATCAATTCAAAAAAAATACCCGGAAAAAAAATCTACGAGGATGATTATCAAATTACTGTTTTACCCTATCGGGATATGAAAAAAAAGATAGAATGAAAAGAGGTCATTAGTTAATTCCGTTTTGTATTAATTCCAATGTTTTGGTCAACGCCTCTTCTCCATCACATTTCACATCCGGCTCAATTCCACCAGTCCAACTCGTGCCAGAAATAGGATTTATACTTTTACCATCAGAAATAAAAACAAAAAGATTTCCGTTAATTTGAAATAAACCTCCGGGGTTACATGCCCCTCTTGTTTTCTCACCTATCACCAAGACCCTATTTTGATTCTTCAGATTATACACAAATTCTTCTGATGCTGAAACGGTATTTGAATCCGTAAGAAGATAAAGCGGTTTATCTGCTAAGTTTTGATTGGATATTTTTTGAGTCCATGACTCTTCTTGTTTATGTTTTTTTCCTTTTCTCCAATGAATCGTATTCAGGTGAGTCGGTTCTTTGAAAAAATAATTGCTTACATTCCTAACACAACGCGGGCAACCGCCTCGATTTCCTCTAAGAGGCTGTTTTAAAACCCTCTCAAGCATAAATATTAAATTATCTGTATCGGTGGTTGATATATCAAATAATTTTTAATTTATCAACTCTCCGCCTTATTTTTATATCCCCCTAAATTGATTTTTGAGAGCTAGCACAGAAGAAAAATTGAAAAATTTTTTATTATTGCAAAATGAGAAACCAACTGCTCATACTGAGCTTTTCCATTTTCCTAATAGGATGTTTTGAAATAGTAGAACCTAAAACAAAACCTGAGGAAATTGTAGAAGAAGAACCAATACAAGAAGAACCTTTGCCCATTTGCAAAGAGGATTCTCTTTTAACTGTACTAGAGGAAAAAGAAAAAATCATCGATTCCCTTCGTATCCTTGCCATTGCATTCTCACATAGCATGCAAGACACCCTAGGTCCCAACAGAATTGCCTTAGATTCCATTACAGAAATCATGTATAATAATGATTGGCGTCCCTTCGAAGACACCAACATCATTTTCCATTCTATTTTTGAAGGCAAAGATGAATATAGTACAGATGGCTTTGATTTCCCCGTTGGCAAACCCGATGGAGACGGTTATTATGTTGCCCGTCGCTTCATGCAAAACAACCATTTAGGCGACGATTTCAACGCCCGAACCGGTGGCAATACAGATTTAGGACATAAAGTCTTTTCGATAGCCAATGGTTATGTCTGTTTTGCTATGGATTTGAAGGGGGGATGGGGCAAAACTATTCGGATTGTTCATAAAATTCCAGACGGCCGTTATGTAGAATCTTTATATTCACATTGTGAGGATATCTATGTACAACGGGGACAATATGTGAAAAGAGGAGACTTGGTAGGAACCATAGGCACGGCACATGGCCAATACCCGGCACATTTGCATTTGGAATTGCGTACAGAAGTCAATCTTCCTTTAGGCACCGGGTATTCCAACCATCCTGACGGATATATGGCCCCTACTCTATTTATCCGAGATAACCGACCTCGCTGGTAATTATTTTTTATGTTCGGCATTTTATTTGTTACAACTCATATTAGAAAAAATCGAAAGATTTTATGTAACATTGCCTTGTCTGGTAGATAAGACATTTTTACTTTCGTCTTCCCAACACATAACAAACACAAATACAAGTAATAAGTCTTGACACATTAATTACTGAACTTATGAACGAGTATTTTTTTCTATTTCTATTTTTTTGCTTCAGCTTAATAGGAGGCAAAACCTATGAAGATCATTTCGACTACGATTCCAATAAAGAAAAAGCGGTTGCTTTTGGCAAACTCAAAGAACGGAAAGCCCTCTTGGATAGCTTACCTTTATACATGCAAGGAGAAGGCATTTATGAACCTCCGATTGATATTATCGGATATTCTTCTTCTGAAGATTATTTCGATCAAAATGTTTTTAATGGAAAATATACCTACTATGCCGCAGGGTATGATTTCCCAGTAGGGAAGCCCAACGGTCGAGGATATTATATTGCACAGAAATTCCAACAAAGTGGCCATCTGGGTGATGACTTCAATGCCAATACTGGAGGGAATTCTGATATAGGGCATCCCATCTATGCCACGGCTAATGGCGTTGTTAGTTTTTCGAAAGACATCGGTGGAGGATGGGGAAAGACCATTCGAATCGTTCATAAAAACATGGATAAGACCTACACAGAATCTTTATATTCCCATTGTGATCAAATTTTTGTGAAGTATGGGCAATTCGTAAAAAAAGGCGAAAAAATCGGAACGATAGGAACTGCTAACGGAAAGTACATGGCACACCTGCATTTCGAAATCAGAGATAAAATCAACATGCCATTGGGAAGGGGTTATTCGGATGATCCCTCAGGCTATGTTGCTCCTACTCCGTATATTCGTAAAAACCGCCCGAGGTGGTAAATCTAACATCTAATTTGATTGATTACAGTCTATAAAAAAATATTATTTATTTTAAATTTGAAGAAAGCACCTTCTCGGTGTTTTCTTTTTTTTATTTTCCTTTTTTCCTTTTCAGATTCGGTCTTATCCCAAGAGAATTGTAAGGCATTCAAAAAAGGATATTTCTATTTTGAAGCGAATGAAAATGAACATTATCTTATTCGTAGAAAAAAGAAAACACAACACGAATATTTTTTACAGACAGGTGAACGATCCGTCAGTAGAATCCAATGGATTTCGGATTGTGTTTATGAATTGAAATACATATCTCACGAAAAGAGTGATTCTATCCGATTAAAAAATGTTCCGATTTTAGTTCGTGTCAACAAGATTCATCCAAAAGAATATTCCTTCATCGTCTCTGGGTTTGATGAACTGATCCAACTCCAGGGAATGGTTCAGAGAATTACTCGTAGACGATATAAAAAAATCAAACTCATTTATTAGTCTTTATTACGAATAATTGATTAAAGGCCAATTGATTTTTTGTAAAATCTCTAATTTCTCTTCCATAAAAAACTATTCGGAATAAAGTCTATTCTCCAAAGCCGTTATAACAACGCATTAATCTATTCTTCTTTTCTGGCAAATGTTAAAACAATGACTCTTTGTTGATTTTATAAAAGTACTTTTATACTTTTGCAATAGTAATTTTATATAATATTGGAATAAATGTATCAGAATGGAACAATTCAATCTTAATAAGAAGACATTCGTTCTTGTAGAAAATTCGAAAGTAGGCAAAGTGAATCATGACACTATTTTTGAATACAAACAAACAGAAAATCTTGTAACCGCTAACTATTCAGGTGGCACAATAAAATATGGGGAAATCTTGGCTAGACTCAATGGAGATGAATTGGACATGCTCTACCATTGTTTTACTACAGATAATGAATTAAAAGCCGGAAAAGCAAAGGCCAAAATCTCATATTCAGAAGATGGCAGAATAAAATTGAATTTAGATTGGGAATGGCTAACGGGTGAGAAAACGGAAGGAAAATCTGAATACATCGAAACATCTCATTAATCTAATGGGATTAAATTTATAAAATAGTTTTATGAGTGATTTTTTAAAATCATTAGGATATTTAGCGGGAGCTTCTCGGTTTAGAAGAGTCAGTGAAAAATTATATCAAGACGGAGATAAGATTTATCAGGATTTTGGTATTGATTTTAGATCGAGTTGGTTTCCGGTTTTTTTTGTATTAGCTCATCAGAAAAAACCGTTGACCATCATGGAAATTTCCCGTAAAATCGAATTCAATAACATTACAGTCAAAAATATTTTGAGGGATCTCGAAAAAAAAGAATACATCACCATATTACCCAACCCTAATGATAAGCGATCTAAAATTGTAAGTATTTCTAAATCAGGAAAAAGTTTATTAAAAAAAATAAAACCCATTTGGAAATTATTTGAAAAGGGTATAAAAGACCTCTTGGATCAAGGTCATCCCGACATGATGAATATCTTAGACAGGATTGATAAAGAAACAGACAAAACCTCTTTACACCAAAGAGTAAAAGAAAGGAATTTTGAACAAATTAAAATATTAGATTATAAACCAAGTCTAAAAAAGACTATCCCTAAGACGGTTCATCCTCATTTTTGGGAAATCCTAACCGGGGAGTTAGAAGAAAATCTAAAATACTCAAAATGTGACCCTCATTTAAATTATTTAAATGAAGGGGGATTTATTTTCCATGCTTTCTATAAAAAGGAATTAGTGGGTTTAATCGCCATAAAACGATGGGATGACCATCAATTAGAAATTGACAAATTGTTCATTAACCCGAATTACAAAAATATTCGAGTTGGGAAAATTCTTATAGAAAGAACCATCACTCGATGTACGGAAAATGACATCTCCGAATTATGGGTCCAACTCACCCAAGCCATGTCAAGATCAAATTCCCTCTTTCAATCCTTTGATTTTAAAGAAGGGGGAATATCAAGAAACAAAACAAAATCACAACACATACAAAAAGTGTTATGCCTAAAATTCTAAAACACCACATTTTATATTTCATCAAAAACCACAGCCATGCTAAAAACGAATTCAGATATACATTACGATATAAAAAATGTACAAATTGAAGACATCGAGAATATTCAACAATTATATACGGAAGCAATAAAACTCCAAAAAAGAAAAAAGGAAGTTCATTGGCCATTTTTCGAAAAAGAAATAATAGAAAAAGAAATTGAGGAAAAAAGAATCTGGAAATTAATAATCAACAACGAAATTGCTTGTACCTGGGTAACCACTTTTGAAGACCTTGACATATGGAGAGAAAAAAACAATACACCAAGTCTTTATTTACACAGAATCACTACCAACATCAAGTATAGAGGACGAAAATTAGTTTCGAAAGTTATTCAATGGTCCAAACAATTTGCTCAGGAAAATAAAAGGTTTTTTTTACGGTTGGATACCGCAGGTATCAATGCTGGTTTGATTACGCTTTATGTTAGGAATGGATTCAAATTCATAGGCACTACTGTAATAGAAAATACAGAGAATCTTCCCGTCCATTATCATGGAGCAGAAATTTGTTTGTTTGAAATGAAAATAAATGTTCCCTTACAATTTACATTTAGAGAAGCAACGAACGAAGATATAAAATCATTAAAAAATTTAGCCGTTAAATCTTGGAGTATTTATAAGGATATACTAGAAGATATACATTGGAAAAATTTAGAAAGAATCTTACATAATGAAAATCTTTTTAAGGAACTAACACAAAATTCATATGCAATCCTTTGCGAACTATCCAGCAAAGAAATCATAGGCATGGCATTTTTGGTTCCACAAGGAAATCCAACAGAAGTATTCGAAAAAAATTGGTCTTATATGCGATTTATTTCTGTTAAACCCGAATATAATGGACAAGGAATTGGAAAAAAATTAACCCAACTCTGTATAGAACAGGCAAAAAAAACCAGAGAAAAATTCATTGCTTTACACACTTCAGAAATAATGCCCAATGCCCGAAAATTATACGAAAATTTAGGCTTTAAAATCGTAAGAGAAATTGACAATAGGCTAGGCGTTCGATATTGGCTCTATTTAATTGAACTCGATTAAATCTCTAAACATGATACAATTCAACAAATCATATATTTTAGAAAACGAAAGGGTTTTATTAAAACCTCTTTCCATGTCAAATATGGAAGATTTACTACCCTACTCCCTTAACGAACCGGATCTTTGGGCCCATTCCATTAAACCCGCTAATGGAAAAGACAACCTTATCCAATATATAAAATGTGCTGAACATGACAGAAAAAATGAAACAGCCTATCCTTTTGTTGTCTTGGATAAATTAGAAAATAAAATTGTAGGTTCTACTCGATTATACAATTACGATAAAACACACAACACTATTTTTATCGGATTTACTTGGTATGGAAAAAAATATCAAGGAACGGGTTTGAATAAAAATTGCAAATTCCTTCTACTCGAATTTGCTTTCGAACAAATAGGAATAGAAAGGGTAGAATTCCGAGCAGATACTCGCAACAAAAGATCCATCAATGCGATGAAAAGTATTGGTTGTATAGAAGAGGGAATATTAAGAAACAATTGTTTGTTGAAAGGAGAAAGAATCAGCAGCATTGTTTTAAGTATAATTAAATCGGACTGGGAATCATCCGTTAAGGAATTAATTATTTCAAAAATATAATCCAATGAATATATCCGTGAGACCTATGAACAAAGAAAAAATACCATTAATGGTCGATTATTTTTTAAACTCTTCTTCCGATTTCTTGAGAGGTATGGGCGCAGATCCTACAAAATTGCCTGAAAGGAATTCATGGATACAAAAACTAGAACATGATTTTTCCAAAAACAAAAAAAGCAAAGAATATTTTTATATCATTTGGCTAGAAAATGGAAGACCAATAGGCCACACCAACATCAATAAAATCGAGTATGGAAAAAAGGCTCTTATGCATCTTCATCTTTGGGAAAATACAAGCAGGCAAAAAGGCATAGGTAGCATGCTCCTTAAAAAATCAATACCCTTATTTTTTAATTTATTTGAGTTGGAAAAATTAATTTGCGAACCATTTGCTGAAAACATAGCTCCCAATAAAACATTATTAAAAGTCGGTTTCACATTTATAAAATCATATGAAACAACACCTGGTCCGATTAACTTATTCCAAAGAGTGAATCGGTATGAATTTTTAAAAGAACAATTGATCTTGTTATAAGATTCGTTTTCTTAGAAACTTGGCAATGGACTTGCAAGGATTTCTCAAAAGGGATTTCTGAATTAATTGAATTTTAGCAGTCGCTTATTATACTTTGATACACATGACTTTGGTACAAAAAAAGCATGTACCTAACGTTGTCCCGCTTCATATAAATCAAATTCTGGATCTTCCATTTTTTGCCTTTCTTCTCCTCTTAATCCTAAATGGTTAATAATTTTATTATACGATGGTGCTTGGATGGCAAATAAAATGACCCACAAAAAAATGCCTAGAAAAAAGAAATTCATTTGTTGTGTGAGAAAATAAAAAATAAACGACAAGGAAATTGAAAATTCTGTCAGCGCCCAACAAATAACATTGGTCGTCATATAGTCTTTTAATTTTGAAGATAATTTTTCTTTCTCCTTTAATTTATTCACTCTTTTGATGTAAAAAAATTGTATCAACCATACAAACCCCATGACAAGGATTAAGAAGATCCAAAAATTAATGGACAGAATTTCTTCCCTATCCTCATCTAATGTTTTTACATAATAAATCGATCCAGCAAACAAGAGCATGGAAAAAGAAATGGCTTTGTGCAACAAACCCAAAGTAGACAAATAAGCTTTTGTAGTAACGATTTTCCCCATTTCTTTTATTTTTGCATCAAATTACAAAAAATATCAATCATGGACTACCAAAGTTTACTTGTATCCTACGAAGATGGCATCGCCACCGTGACCATTAACCGAGAAAAAGCATTGAATGCTTTGAACAAAACTGTTTTTGCAGAATTGCGTCATTTCTTTTCCGTAGAAGGCCCTGCTAGAAAAGATTTAATTGGTGTTGTCATTACCGGTGCGGGCAGCAAAGCTTTTGCAGCAGGTGCAGACATCAAGGAATTTATGGGTTTGGACGGAGAAAAGGCGATGGCTCTTTCTCAAAATGGACATGAAGTATTTTTCATAATTGAACAATTTCCAAAACCCGTTATTGCTGCTGTGAATGGTTTTTCTCTAGGTGGTGGTTGCGAATTGGCAATGGCTTGCCACATGAGAATTGCCGGAGCCAAAGCCCGTTTCGGTCAACCGGAAGTCAATTTAGGATTAACGCCCGGCTATGCCGGTTCCCAACGCCTTATCCAACTCATCGGAAAAGGAAAAGCCTTGGAATTACTCCTTACCGCCGACATGATTGGAGCCGAAGAAGCTCATCGTTTGGGCTTGGCGAACCATGTTGTGGAGCAAGGGGAAGAAGTAGCGAAAGCCAAAGAAATTTTGAAAAAGATAGGAACGAAAGCTCCTTTGGCCATTGCCAAAACCATAGAATGTGTGAATGCTTATTTTGATAAAAATGCCAATGGTTTCCAAACCGAAGTAAAAGCCTTTGGCTTCCTTGCCGAAACAGAAGATTTCAGGGAAGGCTCCAATGCATTTATTGAAAAAAGAAAAGCGGAGTTCAAGGGAAAATAAAATTCAGAAGCTAGACTTTCTTAATTGAAAGTCTAGCTTCTATCATTCTAAAATCCGGAAGGTTTTTAATCCCCTACTCTGCTTGTATCCATTGTAATTCTATCTGTCTTTTTTCCAAATCCGTTTTCAGGACTTTTACCGTAATGACATCTCCGATTTTAATCGTATCTCCGGAAGGAATGCTCTTGGCTTTCATCCGACCTTCTTCGATAACATAACGTTCATCCAAAGATTCGAAAGGAACAAAACCTTCGCATTTATTTTCTATCAGTTCGATGAACAATCCCCGATCTATCATGCCAGAAACCATGCCTTCGAAAGTGTTGCCGATTTGCTCTTGAAGAAATTCTACTTGCTTGTATTTCGTAGATTCCCGTTCGGCAGACATCGCTTTTCTTTCTTGCTTGGAAATATGTTTGCATTGGGTTTCCAATTCATCTTTTTTCATCCGATAGGTATCGTTCAGGTTTTTGGCCAATAGGCGATGCACCCAGACATCCGCATACCGTCGGATAGGCGAAGTGAAGTGGGCATAATTGGCAAATGCCAATCCATAATGACCAATATTATTGGTGGTATATTCTGCTTTCGCCATACAACGAATCGCCATCGGTTCCAACATTTTTAACTCTTCTCGTTCTCTCGCATCTTTTGCCAAACGGTTAAAAGAATTAGAAATACTTTTCGGACTGGACACATCAATACTATATCCAAAACCGGAAGCATAAATAGCAAAATCGGCTAACTTCCCCGGGTCGGGCGAATCGTGTACCCGATAAACGAATGGAATTTCCTTGCCCTTCTCTTTTCCTTTTTCTACAATAAATGTAGCGACTTCCTTATTGGCTAACAACATGAAATCTTCGATAAGCAAATGGGCATCCTTACGTTCCTTTACATACACAGACAACGGTTTTCCATTTTCATCCAATTTGAATTTCACTTCTTCCGCTTCGAAAGCAATGGCTCCGTTCTTGAATTTTGCCGCCCGCAATTTTTTGGCCAATCGGTTAATGTATTTTAATTCTTTATTAAAATCACCTTTTCCGGTTTCCAAAACTTCTTGGGCTTCTTCGTAAGTAAAACGACGATCGGAATGCGTTACTGTTCTTCCGAACCATTTATTGACAATTTTATCATTCTTATCGAAAGTGAAAACTGCCGAAAAAGTAAATTTATCTTCGTGGGGTCTCAACGAACACAGACCGTTGGACAAATTTTCGGGCAACATCGGTGCCACCCGATCCACCAAATAAACAGAAGTAGAACGTTCGTAGGCTTCTTTATCCAGTGCCGTACCCGGTTTTACATAATGGGAAACGTCTGCTATATGTACACCAATTTCACAATTTCCATTTTCTAACCATTGTATGGATAAGGCATCATCAAAATCTTTGGCGGTATCCGGATCTATCGTGAAGGTGGTGATGGTTCTCATGTCCCTTCGTTTGGCAATTTCCTCTTCGGTCATTTTTGTAGGAAGAGCATTCGCTTCTGCCTCGACTTCCTCAGGGAAAACAAAATCAAACCCATTGTTCACCAAAATGGATTTCATAGCAACATCGCTCCGGTTCGTGCCACTTAATATTGCTGTTACTTTACCTACTGGACTTTTATTTTCGCCTTCGTTCCAATCTATCACTTTTACTACAACTTTATCTCCTTGCTTTGCATTTTTGGTAGATCTTATCGGAATAAAAATATCTTGTTTCATGTTGTCGATGTCTGGAATGACAAAAGCATATTTCGGAGAAACATGGATAGTGCCGATGAAATTATCCAAGGCTCGTTCTACCACTTCGGTAATAACGCCTTCAGGGCGTCGCCCCCTTCTATGGGTCACGACCACTTTTACTCGATCACCATTCAGGGCGGAGTTGAGATTTTTTTGTGATACGAAAATATCTTCCGTCAAATCATCGCAAGTAATAAATGCAATTCCGGAACGGGCCATATCCACAATCCCTTCATAAGCTTCTGCTTTTGATGATTGGGTTGCATATTTATTGATGCGATATTTATAATCGCCTAAAGAAATAATTTTATTTTCTTTGACTAATGCATCCAAGGCAGCATGTACTGTAGGTGAGTTGTTGTCTATTTTTAATTTTTTGATGATTTGTTTGGCGTTGTATCTTTTTTTAGGTGTTCCTTTAAGGAGCAAAAAAATATGTCTTTTCAAATCTTTGGGACTGAGTTTTTTCCCTTTTATACTTTTATTCTTATTCTTTTTTCTTGACATAATATTAATATTGATTTTCATACTCCGAAGAAGTTTCGGAGCGTTGTGTTGTTTTCCCAATATTGGGTGGGTTGAAAATGGTCTTGAAATTAAAGCGTGATAATTTCTCCGGTGGCGAGCAATTCCATATTGAAGGAGCGGCTTTTTGAAGCATTGGCATCTTTTTCCTCTACATCTGTACTTCCAATCACAATATAAATTAACCAATCATCTTCTAATGTGGCAACTGATCTTACTAACCGTCCTTCGTGGATTTTTGTTCCCGCAATCACTTTTTTATCGATGAGTTGTCCTTTTTTTGTAAATGTGGCTAGCGTATATTCATAATCCATTAAACTCGCCCTCCAGTAAACAATGGCATGAAAATCATGCGTTTTTGGAATTCGAAAGCAGGGAATAAATTCGGTAAATTCATCAAAATCGGATTGCTCGATTGTGAAAATGAATTCTTGGATATGAGATTGTGGCAAAGGTTTATTGGATGCACTAAAGTGCAAATGGCTTTCTTCTGTCAATGTGATAGGAAGGAGCAATTCTGGGAACAAGGAAATAAACTGATGAAAATCAGCTTTCTTGATTTTTTTCTTTTCCATAAAATGTTAAATAGAACTCGTTTAAAAACGAAACAAAGGTACGTCAATCATTTTTAACCACAATAACTTGGGTTGATCTTATCAATTCCTCTTCCAACAAATAACCGGGTTTTAAAACTTTAACAACCAATCCATTTCTTTTATTCGGATGTTTCTCCGTCCCAATCACTTCAATAAAATCAGCCATGGTATCTAAAGGAGAAGCTAATTGGGATACTTTC
Organism: Saprospiraceae bacterium; assembly: GCA_020629255.1. Classification (GTDB taxonomy): domain Bacteria; phylum Bacteroidota; class Bacteroidia; order Chitinophagales; family Saprospiraceae; genus JAHDCE01. Next base: position 14,709 of record JAHDDR010000005.1, read on the forward strand.
AATTCGCCAAGCAGATCGGTCAAAGATGCGATGCAGGAATCATATCTGGCTTTTTCGAGTTCTTTTTCAATATCCGAATTAGCTTGTGCATAATTCTTTTGGAATTCTTCGTCCATTTTATCTTTTTTTTCGATAATGTTCAAAGCCATCGAACGAACAAATTCATAATGTTCTTCATCCTTTTTTTTCAAAGAATTTTCCAATTCAGCAATTCGAATCAGAAGCTTAGAAATTTTTTGTCTTATCTTATCTATGGTTTCTACCATTCTTGGATCATTTCAATTTTATCAAGACTTTTTCTCCTGGAGTTAGAAGCCAAGGATCTTTGATTTGAGGATTATAGGAATGTATTTCTTTCCAACGTTCAGAATCGTTCAGGTATTTACCAGCAAGAGCCGAAAGGGTTTCACCCTTCAGAACCGTATGATAAATTTCTTTGGTTGATTGTATAGCCAATAATTCGGCTTTGGTTTTTTCTAATTCAATTTCCAATTCACCGTTTTTTTTCTCCATTTTTTCCAAGGAAGAAACCAGTTCAGGATTATCTACAATCTTTGGAGGGACTGGAATACTTTTCTTACCACACCAGAAAAATAACAAAGGAAATAGTAACAATAACCAATACATTCTACTCATTCTTTTGTCGTAATGCTTTTTATCTTTTTCCCTTAATTGAAGCAATTCCGTCATGTCACCTTCAAGGGCAACCTTGTCCTTCAGTGTATCTACACACTGCTGTTCTAGATCCTCCAGAAGAGGAAATGCGACAACATCTGTACCACACTCCATGCAATGGGTGGCAAAAGGTGATATTTTTTTATTTCCGCAAACGGGACATTCCATGAATTAAATCCGATAGTTTAAAAATTGAAGATAAATAAAGATTTGTGATTATATGAAATAATCTACTTTTTTATCTTTAACTTACGAAGTAATCAAAATACTTGTTACATGTTAACGAATGAATTGCTGGTTTTCCTCAAACAACTCAAAAAGAATAATAATCGGGATTGGTTTCAAAAAAACAAAAAAACCTACGAAAAGAATGTCAAGGAACCTTTTGAAGCCTTTGTTGCCCAATTGATAGAAAATGTAGCAAAATTCGATCCTCTTATTGATTTACCGGCGAAGAAAGCCATTTTCAGAATTTATCGGGACACTCGCTTTTCCAAAGATAAGACACCCTATAAAACCCATATTTCTGCGGCATTCTCGCCCAATGGGAGAAAAGAAGCCAATGATCCTGGTTATTATTTCCATTTGGATGCTTCTCGCCTGATGATTGGTGGAGGAGCATATTTCATCGACAAAGAAGGATTACAAGCCCTTAGGCAGCATATGGCAGAAGATATTCCAACGTTTCAAAAATTATATCGAGGAAAAAGATTTGCCAATTTATTTGACACAATACAAGGGGAAGCGAATAAGCGGATACCCAAAGAATTTAAAACGGCCTTCGAAAAAGAACCTCTTATCGCGAACAAACAATTTTATTTCATGGCAGAACTCCCCGCAAAAATGATCCTTGAAAAGGATGCCATGAAAACCATCCTCAAACATTATAAAACAGGTTTTGCATTCAATCAATATTTAAGGGAAGCTTTTGGCAAGTCTTAAAAATTCTTTAAAATTGAGTTTTGTTTCATTTTAATTTCAAATAAATTCTCTTATTGCAAAATAATATACGCTCAAAACAAGTTTATACATCACATTCTTCAAATCAATAAAACTACTGCAACCTATAAAATAAACTCATACACCTATTAATAAATTTAGTTTTTAAACAATCAAACTATTAGGGTTATGAGAGTATGGGTGTCAGTCATCGCAGGGTTAATCGCTTCCTTCCAAATTCAAGCTCAATGTCTTTCTGGTAATTGCAGAGATGGTTACGGTAAGAAAAAGTTCAAGAGTGGGGCAATTTATACCGGAACATTTCAAAAAAATCAAATTAGCGGTAAAGGAAAGTTGCAGTACAGCAACGGAAGTGTCTATGTGGGCGAATGGAAAGAAAATTTCCGCCACGGAAAAGGTAAGATGAAATTTAAGAATGGAGATCTTTACCAAGGCTCGTTCAAGAAAAGCAACATGCACGGACAAGGATACATGGAATTCGTAAATGGAGATCGGTACGATGGTAATTTCAATAATAATTCCAAGCATGGCTATGGCATTTATGCTTATCACAATGGTGATATCTATTCGGGTAATTTCAAGTCGGATCGAAGGCACGGAAAAGGAAAAATGAAGTACAACGACGGCTCTTGGTATGACGGAGATTGGGAAAACGATTCCAAAAATGGTTATGGCACTTATACCGATGTCAATGGCTATGAATATGTAGGGAATTGGAACAAGGGCGAATTCATGGATGCTTCGGGTTCGAATACAACAACCGTTGAAGAATCTTCCTCATCTTCAACACTAGATGATTTTGATTTGCCTAGTTCCTCTTCTTCTTCAGAAAGTTCTTCTTCTAGTTCGGATAGTTCTAGCTCAAGCCACGATAGTTCTAGCACTACGTCCTCATCACCCATAAAGGATGAATCTTCCTTACCGAATTGTAATCGTGAGAATTGCCACAATGTAAAGGGTGTCTATACCTATGCAGATGGTTCCAAATATATCGGAGACCATCAAAATTACAAACCTCACGGGCAGGGAACCATGTACTACAAAAGTGGTGATAAATATACCGGAGGCTGGGCGAAACATGCTCCGCATGGAAAAGGCTTCATGACTTATCGGGATGGAAGAACCATCGGTGCTTTATGGAATTATGGTAGTATGATAGAAATCATTGAAGATGATGAAGGCATCGTTGATGAACACATCGAAGTGGAACACAGCAAAGAAGTGAAAGTATGGGCGGTAATTGTAGGCATAGGTAGATATGCCCACATGCAAACCCTGAAATATACGGATGATGACGCCTACCGCATGTATGCTTTTCTGAAAAGCCCGGAAGGGGGTGCCTTACCCGATGAGCAAATTTCTGTACTGATAGATGAAGATGCGACAAGAGCAAATATGCTTCGTACCATGAAGCGAGTGTATGGTAAAGCGGATGAGAACGATGTGGTCATGTTGTATTTTTCAGGTCATGGATTGCAAGGTTCTTTTGTTCCCTCTGATTTTGATGGCTTGAAAAACCTAGTGAAGCATTCGGAAGTGACTGACATATTCAAGCAGAGCAAGGCGAAGCATAAGATTGTATTTGCTGATGCCTGCCATTCGGGAAGCATGTTGGCGATGCGTTCCACTTCTGGTGTCCAAGCAACCATTGATAAATATTATGGAGCCTTTACCTCCATTCGAGGAGGAACCGCCCTCATGTTATCATCAAAAAGTGAAGAAACATCTTTGGAAGATAGCGGTTTGCGTCAAGGTGTTTTCAGCCATTTCTTAATGAGGGGGCTCAAAGGCGAAGCGGATAAAAACAGTAATAAAGTAGTAACAATTACTGAGCTCTTCGATTTCGTACACTCGAATGTGGTATCCTATACCGTAAGAGCACAAACTCCGGAACTCACAGGTAACTATGATAAGAATATGCCAGTTGCCATCATGCGGTAA
>JAHDDR010000005.1:18384-40496 GCA_020629255.1 Saprospiraceae bacterium
TCCGGAACTCACAGGTAACTATGATAAGAATATGCCAGTTGCCATCATGCGGTAACTAGTTGTCCGAAGTTTAAAACTTCGGACAACTATGATTTTGTGATTTTGTAATGGTTTTTGGTTGAGCCGGGGAGTGATGCTTCTCGGCTTCTACCTTTTCCCGACCAAGATCCAATTTCCTTTTATATCGAGGTGATGCCCATTCGGAAACACCTCCTTAAATTTCTCCTCCTTGAATTTTTTTGTCTTTTTGACATCTTCTTTTAATAAGGCTAATCTATTGTATAAGAGCATTCCATTTGGAGACAAAGATGCTTTGAGTTGTTCCAGATACTCTAGGGTCTCAAATTGGGGGGGAATGAAATCATCCTCGAAAATATCCATACAAATGAGATCGTATTTTTCTCGGTTGGATGCCATAAAGGAAGACGCATCCGCACAAATATATTCGATAGGAGACTCTAATTTTGATAAGGAATATTTATTGGCAAGATATATAACGGCTTCGTCAATTTCTACAGCAGTATAATGAGATTGTACATTAAAAATCCGTTCCAACATAAAAGGAATACTCCCTAATCCCAAGCCTAATAATAATACATTTTTAGGAGCCTTCTGTTGGATCTCTAATTGTTGGAAGGCTTCCCTGAAATTGACGTACAAATCATCGTAAGAATAAACCGCATTTTTGGTTACCAACTGAAACCGTCCCTTCGATAAACAGACATACATGTCTTCATTAAAATCGCTATCCACACTTTCGAGATGGATATCCACAAAGTGGCTGAGCCATTTTTTCCATAAGGGAATGCTTGCTCCCATGAATTAGGCTTTCTTATCCCAGGGACGATACTCTGAAGTGAGGTTCATAACGTGTTCCAGGATGGAACGATCTTCCTCTGTTACTTCAATTTTTCTTCTCGCCATCATGATACGAGCCGTTTCATGGGCCTTGCCCAACTGATGGGTCATGAACCCGGAAGCACCGCCCCAAGAGAAAGAGGGTATGAAATTTCTAGGAAAACCAGAACCATAAATGTTGGTTGCCACACCCACCACCGTTCCGGTATTAAACATGGTATTGATGCCACATTTGGAATGATCACCCATAATCAATCCACAGAATTGCAGCCCTGTCTTTTTGAATTTACCCGAAGGGTAATCCCATAATTTGACTTGGGCATAATTGTTCTTCAAATTCGAATTATTAGAATCTGCACCAATGTTACACCATTCGCCAATCACACTATTTCCCAAGAAGCCATCATGCCCCTTGTTCGAATATCCGGTAAAAACAACATTGTTTACTTCTCCACCTACTTTGCAATACGGACCTAGTGTCGTAGGCCCATATATTTTTGTTCCTAATTTTAACACCGCATTTTCATTCATCGCCAAGCCTCCTCGAATCATAGAACCTTCCATGATTTCTGCATTTTTGCCGATATAGATGGGACCATTGGTTGCATTGAGAATGGAACATTCAACTTTGGCTCCTTCTTCTAAGAAAATATTTTCCCGACCAAAGACTTGGTTGGTAGAACTGATGTATTGCGATTCTCTGTTCCTCGTCAGCAAATCAAAATCTTCTTGCAAGGCTTGACCATTATATTGGAAAATATCATAAGGGTAAGTGATGCGGATGAAAGGTGTATCCTCCAAATCGAAGCCCTTTAAACTATCTACTTCCTCATCCCGCATGAGCCGACTGAATTGCTCCGCATCCAAACGAGCAGCAATCAAATCATCTCCTTTGAGGAGCGCTTCGTTAAAATCCAATTCCTTCACTAAACGGCACAACATATTTGAAGGGCACACCCCTCCATTTATCACGATGTTATCATCCTCAATATTTAAAGGGAACTTACCTCCCAAATATTCTTGGGTAATATAAGAAACAGAACCATTGAGGTATTTTTCCCATTTTTCACGAATGGTTAGAATACCAATCCGCAATTCTCCGACAGGTCGGGTAAAGGTTAAGGGTAAGAGATGATCCCGTTTATCATCATCGAATAAGATAATGTTTGCCGCCATAGATTATCGGTCAGGTTTTTTGTTTTGATATGCAAAAATAGAAAAGTCCCGAATCTTATCAGATTCGGGACCCTTATTATTTTTGTTAGAATAAAATGTTTTATTCTTCTGAATCCACTTTTTTAGAAAATTTGGAGAACTTCGCAAATTTCTTGTTGAATTTGTCGATACGTCCGGCAGTATCTACAAACTTCATCTTACCGGTGAAGAAGGGATGGCTGGTATTCGAAATCTCCACCTTAATCAATGGATATTCTTGACCATCTACTTCTATTGTATCTTTAGTAGGTGTACAAGAACGAGTCATGAATGTTTCATCATTGGATACATCCTTGAATACAACCATTCTATAATTTTCTGGATGGATACCTTTCTTCATTATCTTATCTTTTAATACAAGTTCTAAAATTCGGAGTGCAAAGATAAGTTATAGTTTTCTATTTAGCAAAGATTGTCTATAGATTTCTAAATCTATGTCAGATTTAAATTTTCTTGACAATTTCCCTACGAATTCCCTACCTTTGCAGCGTAATTTTTAAATCTCTTTAATAAATATCCAAAAATGAGTAAAGTAACCGTAGTAGGTGCAGGTAATGTTGGTGCAACTTGTGCCAATGTACTGGCTCACAAAGATGTAGTCAAAGAAGTGGTTTTGCTTGATATCAAAGGCGATTTCGCTCGAGGAAAAGCATTGGACACTTGGGAACAAGCCCCCATCGACTATTATAGTACCAAAACTATCGGAACAGATGATTATGCCGAAACGGCTAACTCTGATATTGTCGTTATCACTGCCGGAATTCCTCGTAAACCCGGAATGAGCCGTGATGATTTGATTTCCACCAATGCAAAAATCGTAACTTCAGTTACTGAGTCTATCCTAAAATATTCTCCGAATCCGATTATCATCGTTGTATCCAATCCTTTGGATGTAATGACTTTTGCTGCATACAAAGCGGCAGGTCTAGATGCTTCTCGAGTATTTGGTATGGCAGGTATCCTAGATACGGCACGTTACCGTGCATTCTTGGCAGAAGCCTTAGATGTTTCACCTAAAGACATCCAAGCTATTTTGATGGGAGGTCATGGAGACACAATGGTTCCTCTTCCTCGTTATACCACTGTTTCAGGTATTCCTGTTACAGAAATGATTGATGATGAAAAATTAACCGCTATCGTAAACCGTACCAAGAAGGGCGGTGGAGAATTGGTTCAGTTAATGGGAACATCTGCTTGGTATGCACCCGGTGCTGCTGCGGCTCAAATGGTAGAAACCATCGTTAGGGATGAAAATAGAATCTTCCCGGTTTGTGCCTATGTGGATGGACAATATGGATTGAACGACATGTTCATCGGTGTACCTGTAAAATTGAACAAAAACGGAATCGGTGAGATTTTGGAGCTTCAATTGAATAAGGACGAAATGGCTTTATTGAACCAATCTGCCGAACACGTTCGTGCAGTAATGGATGTGTTCAATGGAATGAGCTTGGCGTAAGTAGTAAAGATGGCTCTTTCGAGCTAACTGGAATATAAAAACCCTTTCCGAAAATTCGGAAAGGGTTTTCTTTTATAGTTGTTTGAAATTCTAAACTTCAAACAATAGTATTATACTTTTTTATACTTCTTGTATTCCCCTTCAATAAAGGATTGTAATTCTTCCATGTTCTGGAATTTATCGAAGAATTCCCTGAAGCGAGACTCTGGTGCAGAACTGGGCATTACATAACTAAATACATCTTCTTCTGTAATTTCCTTATCACTCAAAATGATGAGGCGTTCCACCACATTTCTCAATTCACGGATATTACCCGTCCAATTTACATTCTGAAGCGCGATTAATGCCTTTTTATTGATGCTCTTCATGGGCATTCCATAATCGTCGCATATTTTGCTGATGAAATGCTCTACCAACAAAGGAATATCATCCCGACGATCATTGAGTGCAGGAACTTTAATAATGATAACCGCCAAACGGTGATATAAATCCTCCCTGAAATTGCCTTTGGCAATTTCTTCCCGAAGATCTTTATTCGTGGCGGCTAATACCCTAACATTCACCTTTAGTTCCTTATCTCCACCCACCCGGGTAATCTTGCTTTCTTGTAAAGCCCGGAGCACTTTCGCTTGAGCAGATAAAGACATATCTCCAATCTCATCCAAAAATAACGTCCCTCCATTCGCTTGTTCGAATTTTCCGATGCGTTGCTTGTGGGCGGATGTAAAGGCACCTTTTTCATGGCCAAACAATTCGCTTTCGATGAGTTCGGAGGGTATGGCAGCACAATTCACCTCCACGATGGGTTGTTTGTTCCGCTCACTATATTCGTGAATCCATCTGGCAACGAGTTCCTTACCCGTACCATTGCTACCAGTAATCAAAACCCTGGCTTCGGTGGGAGCGACCCGTTCTATCGTTTCCTTGATTTTGCTGATAGAACTCGATTCCCCAATGATTTCTTGGGTTTTGGATTTCGCCACTCTTCTTTTCAATACTTTGGTTTCCGTAATCAAGCTGGACTTGTCCATAGCATTACGGATGGTGATGAGAAGACGGTTCAAATCCGGTGGTTTAGAAATATAGTCGAAGGCTCCTTTTTTTACGGCCTCGACTGCCGTTTCAATATTTCCGTGTCCGGAAATCATGATGACAGGTGTGTCGGGTGAAAGGATTTGGATTCGATCCAAAGCTTCTAGACCGTCCATCTTCGGCATTTTGATGTCCATGATAACGACATCATATTTTGTTCTTTTGATTTTTGCGAGACCATCCAGCCCATCGGCGGATTCGTCTACTTCGTGTTTTTCAAATTCAAGGATATCTCGGAGAGTTCTTCTGATTGCCTCTTCGTCGTCTACGATAAGGATTTTAGCCATGTTGCTGATGAAAATTTGTAGTTAATACAATAAAAGGGGATGGGGAACCATCCGTATCTTCTTTAAGAAACGTAAGAAAGAAACCTATGTTTCGGTAGAAGGCTCACAAATATAAATAATAATAAATTTTAATGTGAGATACATGGAGAAATGATCAATTTCCAAGCCAATTATTTGATTTGGCGGGAAGAAGAGTAGATATTCGATCCATCAGTCTTCCAAGTATGAGCAGGAGACACTTAATCCAAGATCTTTAGATTAAGCTCTATATTTAATTCTTCTTCAAGGTATTTTCAATTTTCTTACTAGGAATAAACCACAAAATTAATACAATGACATAACATAAAATTCCCAGCCATGGATGGGTAAAACTCAGAACAATTCCTAATACGTAAATAGCTAAAGACAAGATTCCTTTTTTACTGCTTTCATCTATTTTCCGTAATGAAAAATCTTCATCATGACTTCTAACAATCATTTTTAGAAGAATATAAAAGGCAATGGCACTCATCAACAAAACAAATCCATATGCAGCTACGGGTAAAGATTCGACATGATTTTCACCGACCCATGAAGTAGCAAAAGGAATTAATGACAACCAAAAAAGTAAATGCAAATTGGCCCAAAGCACTTTGCCATTTATTTGTTCTGTAATTTGAAATAAATGATGGTGGTTGTTCCAATAAGTGCCCACATATATAAAAGAAATCAGGTAACTGATGAAGATGGGAGCCACTGGAATCAATGCTTCCAAAGTAGTCTCATCGGGAGCTTCCATTTCCAAAACCATAATGGTTATAATAATGGCAAGAACACCATCACTAAATGCTTCTAATCTACCACTATCCATGTAAGACTTCTTTAAATTCACTAATACTTTCCTTGAGTTGCCCCAAATGTTCTCCATTTATTTCCCCTTCTTTGAAATGGTCATAAAAAGACGGCAAGCTAAAGGTAGATGCTACGGTCGCCCCTTGGTAAGGAAGCGAATGGACAAGATACTTAAGATTCGTCGACCCACCTCTGGCGCCGGGTGATGTGCTCATTAAAAGCAGCGGTTTTTTATCAAAAATATTTTCGCCCCTTCGGCTGAGCCAATCAATGATGTTTTTTAAAAATGCGGGTGTGCCGCCATTGTGTTCGGGAGAGGAAAGAATAAAACCATCCGATTCTTGAATTAAAGAAATGAGGGTTGAAATTTTTTCGGGTGTTTGATCAGGATCCATATTAATGGAATACATCGGAACATCCCAATTTCGAATATCCAAAACATTCACTTCGGCATCATTGAATAATGAAGCTGTAAATTCAACCAATTGATGATTGATGGATTTATCGTTGTTACTTCCGGCAAAAGCAAGAATTTTTTTCATTGGTATTTTTCTTTTAAAAATATAAAAATAGCGATTCAACATAATTTATACCTTGTATCACCTAATCTTTTTTCAGGAAAGCTTCATTGGAACTTCCATTAGTAAAATTCGACTTCCTTCATGAGTTTGTATCGTGAAATCATTGACATTCCAGATACCGAAACCATCTCTTCTTTCCAATGCTTGCCCTTCGACTTCTGCTGTTCCTTCTAATATGAATACATACACTCCGTTACCCAATTTGTTCATTTTGTAATTCGTGCTCATCCCTTTATCAAATTCCCCTAAATGAAACCAAGCGTCTTGATGAATCCAAACGCCGTCATCATCCGAATGGGGTGATAAAATTTGATAAAATTCATTTTCTTTTCGGATATTTTTTATGGAAATTTGATCATAACGGGGTGTTACATTTTTCTTTTTGGGAAACAGCCAAATCTGTAACAATTTAACATCTTGATCATCATTGGCATTGAATTCACTGTGGCGAATACCTGTTCCGGCACTCATGACCTGAACATCTCCGTTTTTTACCACCGCTCCGTTGCCCATGCTGTCCTTGTGTTTCAAGGCTCCTTCCAAAGGAATCGAAATGATTTCCATATTATCGTGAGGGTGCATTCCAAAACCTTTGGTGGGTGCAATCTTATCATCATTCAAAACTCGAAGCACACCAAAATTCATCCTATCAGGATTATAATAATTGGCAAAACTGAAGGTATGGTTGACCTCCAACCAGCCGTGATTGGCAGAGCCTCGGGTATTTGCTTTGTGAAATACAGTATTCATGGTTTTAATTTCTTTTTGATTAGGCATATGATTAAATCCCACTTGATTCATTAATGTATCATATGTGGACTTTTCCGAATCACCTTTCGCTTTTGTTGCTGTTGGCAAAATACTTCCGAGAAAGCCGGCAATAAATGATTTCTTAATAAAGTTTTTCCTATCCATGATTAATCATTTTAAATGTAATGCAAAGATGGAGGATATAGCCATCAAAAAAAATAAGGTAGTTTAAAAAAGGAAATTAAAGTAGATTAATAGCCTTTATTAAGAATAATTGATTACAGGCAAATTGATCTTTTGTAAAATCTCTAATTTTCCCTTCCATAAAAAACTATTCGTAATACAGTCTAATTTTTTCTTTCTTCTGCGATTTGTTTTCTGATATGACTCAAAAATTCCTTCGTGATACCCAAGTAAGAGGCAATCATGTATTGGGGTACACGCTGCACGATTTCGGGATAGGTTTGGGTGAAAAGTAAATATCTTTCTTTGGCAGACATGGAATGATTACGAACAATCCTTTTAGACATGCTGCCATAAGCAGCTTGGATAATGATGCGGACATATCGTTCCATTTTAGGAACATCCCTATATAATTGCTCCATGTCTTGGAAGGAAATTTGGGCAACGGTGGTTTTTTCTAAGCATTGGGTGTTGAATTCGGCTGGGGTTTGGGTGGCAAAACTACAAATATCCCCGACCCACCAATCTTCTATTCCAAAAGCGATGATGTGCTCATTGCCTTTGTTGTCCAAATAAAAAGTCCTCACTTTTCCAGATAGAATAAAGGTCTGATATCTTGAGACATCTCTTTCTTGGATAATGTATTGCCCTTTTAGATACGTCCTGAATTTAAAAGATTGACTGACAATGGCTCCCTCTTCATCAGTAAGATGGATTTTTTGTCTGATATGCCCTAGAATACGCTCTGTTTTCATCTTATAGATAAGGTAGGGATATTACTCCATTTCTTCCTCTTCATCATCATAATAAGAGATAAAAAATAGACCTAAGAAGGTAAGGAGACCATTCAGTAATAACAATTCAAATCCAAAATTATAACCCACATATTTTGCCATTGCCCATTTAATGACACCGGTAAGAATTGGAGCCAAGACACAAACAAGCACCACCCATTGGTCATAGATTTTTTGCTTGGTGAAGAAGCCAAAGAAATAAAGCCCTAACAAGGGACCATAGGTATATCCGGCCACGGTAAAGATCTGACTGATCACCGCATCATTATTAATGCTCCAAAAAATGATGATGACAAAGAAGAGCAGAATGGAAAAACCAATATGAACCAAAGTCCTTGTTTTTTTCAACTCCGTCATTTGGGATTTTACTTCTTGTTCGGGAAGAGTGTTACCATATTCGTCGGGTGTAGAGAGTGCAGCTTGCTTTTTCTCGAAACCTAGAATATCTATACAGAAAGATGTGGTTAAAGAGGTAAGGGCAGAATCTGCGCTGGAGTAAGCCGCAGCGACCAGACCGATAATGAAAATAATGCCGGCTATTGGAGGTAAATGTTGCAAGGCAATCGTCGGATAAAGGAGATCCGTTTTCCCGGGCACTTCAATCCCAACACTATTGGCATATAAAAACAACAAGGCGCCCATAGCAAGGAATAATAAATTGACGAATACCAAAACAATACTAAAGGAAACCATATTCTTTTGTGCATCCCCCAATGTTCGGCAACTCAAATTCTTTTGCATCATATCCTGATCCAAACCTGTCATCACAATCGCAATGAAAACACCGGCCAAAAACCGTTTGATGAAATGTCGCCCATCATTAGCAAAATCTTCGAAGAAAAAGATTTGCGAATATTCCGATTGGCTCACCATCGTAATCATTTCTCCTATGCCCCACTCCATTTTTTGTCCGACAAAAAATATCGTCATGACAACAGCCACTAACATACTTAGTGTTTGGAGGGCATCCGTCCAAACAATGGTTTTAATCCCTCCCTTGAAAGTATAGACCCAAATCAGCAGAATCGTGCCGAGTACGGTGATGGGAAAAGGAACCCCAAAAGGCTCCATCACGAATTGTTGGAGAACGATGGCGACTAGATACAATCGGAATGAAGCTCCAATCGTCCGTGAAATCAAGAAGAAAGTAGAACCTGTTTTATAGGAATTCGGACCGAATCTTTTTTCCAAATAGGTATAAATAGACGTGAGTTGGAGCTTATAGTACATGGGCATCAGTACAAAAGCAATAAATGCATAACCGAACAGATAACCGAAAACCATCTGCATGTAGGAAAATTGATTACCCTCGACCCAACCGGGTACAGAGATGAAGGTGACTCCAGAAAGAGAGGCTCCAATCATACCAAAAGCAACCAGGTACCAGGGCGATTGCCTGCCCGCAATGAAAAAATCTTCATTGTCGTCCGAGTTTTTACTCGTAAAATATGAAACGGTGATCAATGCAGCGAAATACAACGCTACAATGATTAATATGATGACAGGATTTAGCTGCTCTAGCATAAATGGTTTTCGTCTTAGCTGTTTTGTGCAAAAATATATTTGCTTTTTGTGTGAATCTATTCCATTTTCCGAAACACGAAAAGAACGCTTCTTTCGTTAGATCATTGGTAGAACGGCAAATTTAACATAATTTTGAATTCTTAATCATAAAGTATATGAAGTCATATTACATTTTTTTGTTTTTTGTTCTCAATTCCTTATCCTTTCAGTTGGTGGGGCAACAGGATGAAATCTATAAAATAGTGGAAGAAATGCCGTCGTTTGGTTCTTGCGTATCTATGGAAGACACTAAAGAAAGAAAGGCTTGTTCAGACAAAGAGGCTCTTACTTTCCTTATGGATAATATCGTTTATCCAACAGAAGCCAGTAATAAGGGTACGGAAGGAACCGTCGTAGTTTCCTTCATTATAGATAAGGAAGGAAATTTAACCGAGCCGAAGGTCGTGAAAGATATTGGTGATGGTTGCGGTGATGAAGCTCTCCGTATTTTGAAAACAATGAAAGGATGGAGACCGGGAAAACAAAAAGGAGAAATTGTCAATGTGCAAATGTATTTGCCGATAAAATTTAGAGTAATTCCGGTAAAAATCCGCTCCGAACGGTTCGAGGTTTTTCCGGATTTGATTTGTGAGAATTTTCTGACAGAATTCGTCAAATTGAACATTGTTCATGAAATGGCAGACGATAAATTGCCCAAGGATAAATTATGCAATGCGGGAGGCATAAAGAATTATATCAAAACATTAAAAATTGTCTTAGACAGAAATGGGAACAAGAAAGAAGCTTCTAGCGAAAGCGGAGCATATACAGAAACCATGAAGGGTTTCTTCCGTGATGCTCAAGTCAATGATGTGATAGAATTGGAATATGTAATTGCTTGGGTAAAAGATGGAGTGGAGAATTCCAAGAAAATATATAAGAGTATTATTGTAGAATAAATGGGAGCATTAAAAGGATTATTGAAATATATAGAAGGCTACAAACATTATGTTGGGCTCAATGTGATCAGTAATCTGTTGATGGTGATTTTTTCTGTAGTGAGTATTCCTTCCCTGATTCCTTTTTTACGTTTATTATTTAATCAGGAAATAAAAGAAGTACCTCCGCCGGATTGGACAATGCCCGGTTTTTCAAAATATATCGATTATTTCGAGTATCATTTTTTTATTCTCATCCAAAATCATGGAAGAGAAAAAGCATTGCTTTATGTTTGTGCTATCATTATTATGATTTTCTTTTTTAAAAATTTATTCCGTTTTCTTTCCTTGTATTTCATGGCTCCCGTTCGGACAGGTATCGTTCGGGATGTCCGCGAAAAATTATATGATAAATTCAATAGTCTGCCCCTTTCGTTTTATTCGAAAAATAAAAAAGGAGATTTAATTTCCAGAATGACCACCGATGTCTTGGAGATAGAATCCAGTATTTTAAATATGGTCGAAACAATTGTGAGAGAACCCCTCATGATTATCGGTTGTTTGACATATATGATATACGTTAGCCCATCCCTCACCTTAGTCGTAATTTTAATGGTACTGATTACTGGCGGAGTGATCGGAGTGATTGGCAGCCGCTTAAAAAAAGGAAGTGCCCAGGCACAAGGCATCATGGGAAACATGGTTGCCGTACTCGAAGAAACTTTATCCGGTATTCGAATTATAAAAGGATTCAATGCCGAAAATTATATGCGGACAACCTTTGTTGAAAAAAATAACCAATACAGAAATACATTGATTCCTGTTTTTAGACGAAGGGATTTGTCGTCGCCCCTTTCCGAATTTTTAGGCATAGCTGTTGTCGCTATTTTATTAATTATCGGTTCACGTTATGTTTTTTCTGGTGAGACATCACCAGAAACATTCCTTACTTTTTTATTTGCTTTTTATAGTGTGATTAATCCCGCCAAATCATTTTCGAAAGCCTATTATAATATTCAAAAAGGCTTGGCGGCATCCGATAGAATTAAAAATATTTTAGCTGAAGATAATCATATTGTGGAATTAGAAAATGCATTGCCTATTTCTTCTTTCGAAAAAGGAATCGAATTCAAAAATGTAAGTTATTCCTACGATAATGAAAATAAAGTATTGCACAATATCCAACTAAAAATACAAGAGGGAACGGTTTGTGCATTAGTTGGAGCATCCGGTTCCGGAAAAACCACGCTAACGGATTTGCTCCCTCGCTTTTATGATATTGATGAAGGAGCGGTTTTAATGGATGGAAAAAATATCAAGGAATTAAAAATAAGGGAATTGAGAAGCCTTTTCGGAATGGTGTCCCAAGAACCTATTTTATTCCATGATTCGATTTATAATAACATTGTTTTTGGTCGGGAAGGTTTTACAAAAGAGCAAGTAGAAAATGCAGCAAGAATTGCTAATGCTCACGAGTTTATTTTAGAAACGGAAAAAGGCTACGATACCATTATCGGAGATCGAGGAAGTAAGTTAAGTGGCGGACAGCGGCAACGTCTAACCATTGCTCGGGCGATATTAGGCGACCCTCCCATTTTAATTTTGGACGAAGCAACTTCTTCCTTGGATTCCAAATCTGAAAAAGCGGTGCAGAAAGCCTTGAAAAAAGTAATGGAAAATAGAACCGTTTTAGTGATTGCCCATCGTTTATCGACTATTAAAGATGTAGATATGATCGTGGTTTTAGAAGAAGGGCGGATTCAAGAAATAGGCACACACAAAGAATTGATCCATGCTGAAGGAGCCTATCATAATTTAGTACGGATGCAAACGATTTAATGGATGATAAAAATGGTTCGACTATTATTTTTTTATTTTTATTGTTTGATGCCTGGAATTATTTTATCTCAGTCATATACTAAGCGTTCCTTAGTAGAAGTGGGAGATGTTTTATATACGGCAACAGATAATTCTCCTAGAATTAATCTGAAAAAAAATAAAGATAATCATTGGGATTTTAGAAGGTTGCAATCCGGCCAAGAAGAAATGACGGTTTTTTTGCCCGCTTCGGAAGGAATGGCCGGAGGGATGTTCCCTTCTGCCGATATGTATTATATTAAAAATGGAACGGAATATTATTTAGAAACGAAAAGAGATGAAATAAGGGAAATTGGCATCATAGGAGAAATGGATGGGTTCAGCATTATTGCTCCTTATTCGCCTTATGGAATTTATCAAAAATCCAAGCTAAAATTAAATAGCAGTTATTCTGAAGAATATGAAATTTCTTTTATTTCGACAGCCGATCAATTTGCTTTATTAGACGATTTGGATTTGCCCATCATGCCCGATTCTGTTCGGATGATAAAAAAAATAAAATCCAGAACGGTAGTCGATGATCAAGGAGAAGTATTATTCCCTCGGAACGCCTATGAAGTAATCCGATTAAAAAAAATAAAAACAACAGAAATTAAAATTGAAATTTTATTACCTGATGTTTTTTCTAAATGGATTGATATTACTGAAAAAATTCCAAGCAAAAAAACAGGTAATAAAAAAGAAATAATTTACGAATTTATTGCTTCTAATGAAAAAGAACCTATCGTACATATACTTATGGATAAAAAAGGAGAACGACCGGTTAGTGCCACGTTCAAAATAGAACCTTCAGAAAATGCTACAAATTCGGCACATAAAGATAAAACGCTTTTTGTAGGTTTGCCCAACCCCGCTTATGGTGATGTTCGGGTAGATGTACGAGGTTTCCCCCAAGATAATTATTCCATTGATTTATACAATCTCACCGGAAAATTAATACAATCCAATCCTTATGAAATCCAAAGGGATACTACCGTTACTTTTAATGTTTCCTCTTTGCCACGGGGCACTTATTTTTATGCCCTTGTAAATGGAAAAGGTGAAACCTTGAGAACCAAAAGAATCATGGTGATTAAGCCGTAAATTTTATTTACACGTCGGATGTTTTTAAAACATCCGACGTGTAACATCAAAATAAAAAACATACAGATGATTGAGATCACCTGTATTCAAAACTATCATTTTTTTTGCTTGTTGGATTTGCCATACTATTTATGCTTTTAAAATTTCCTGATACGATTCTTTATGAGCTAAGAATAAATAAACATTCATGGCTATGGCAAATGCAGCTCCACCAATTCCAGGCAAGTCCAAGAATAGGTGAAATAAAAAAGCATTTAAAAGCACAGGAAAAAGAATGACTAATGCTAATGGCACAAATTTTTTTAGTAGCAACAAGATTCCAGTGATAATTTCAACTATAGCTACAATAGGAAGCAAATAACCTGTTTTTGCCATAGCTCCCATAAAGTCTGTTGCTTCTTGTGGCAAAGGAGGCATTGGTATAAATTGGAAAAACTTGTTCAATCCAAAAATCAGAACCATTAAACCCAATAAGATTCTGGCAATCATTTTTACTTTTGACATACACTATTATTTTACTAAAAAATCAATAGTGCAAAGGTCAAGCATATGGGTAAGACAAAAAATAAGGTAGCTTAAAAAAGGAAGTTAAAGTAGCTTAACTTTTTGATTCTTCAGAAATTTATTTGCAGAGATGGCTGGAAATTCTTTAATATTAATATGTCAAAAAATCGCCCATACATTTCCGACCTTACTTCGTTTAGCGGAAAAATAGCAGAAAATTGGAAAATGACAAAATACTGTTTAAACGGGTATATTCTCCACGAATATGAAAAAACAAAGATTAAGGCGAGTTTATTTTGTCAGCGATTTTCAAACTTTTGAAGCGTGAAAAACGAAATACAGTCGTGATTTTTGGTTCTTTTCATCTAGGAAAAGAACAGAAAAATTCTAAATCTTTTTTATACATTAGTACAAGTACGCTAGCAGTCCTCTCTCTTGAATGCAAAATACACCTGCCAAGTGTCTGATTACAGCCCAAAATCCGTGACAATTCTTACTTTTTGAACATCTTTATTTCCTACAAAGCACAAAATTCCACTCCAATTTGTGTATTTTACACCTTATAAAACAATGGAAAATAAACAAGTCGACTATATCATCGTTGGGCAAGGATTGGCAGGAACACTGCTGGGTTATTTCTTGGAAAAAAATGGGCAAAAAATTCATTTGATTGATCAGGCACACCGAGCAGCCTCTTCCAAAGTGGCGGCAGGAATCATCAACCCGATTACCGGGCGTAATTTTGTAAAATCATGGCGGTTCGAGGATGTATTTCCTTTTGCCAAAAAAACATACCAAGAAATTGGAGACTTATTCAATCAGACTTTTTTTTATTCCCAAAATATTGTCCGGGAATTATTCAACGATAGGGAAGAAAACGAATGGATGGTACGTTCCAGTTATCCCGATTATGAAGATTATTTCGAAGAGGACGTCGATTGGAAAAGCTTCGATGGAAAAGTGAATAAAAAAATATTCACCATAGAACTCAAACATGCCGGACGGCTAGACATTCCTAAATTAATTCATTTTTTTTCGGAATATTGGTTGAAAAAAAATCAAATCGAAAAAAAGAAGTTCGAGTATGATAAAATACTCTTTTTAAATGGAGGGGTACAATACGAAAATATAAAAGCATCAAAAATTATTTTTTGCGAAGGATTCCAAGCCAAGCATAACCCCTATTTTTCTAATTTGAATTATCAAGAAGCAAAAGGGGAAATTCTGAAGGCTCGAATTCCCCATGCTGATTTCCAAAAAATATTAAAACATCGTTTGTACATCGTTCCTCAGGGCAACGATATTTATTGGATTGGAGCCACCAACGAATGGGATCATCTAGACGAAAATCCAACGTCCAAAAATTTCGAATTTTTAAAAAATAAATTAGAAAAAATACTAAAAATCCCTTTCGAAATTCTTTCTCACGAGGCAGCTGTTCGCCCCACAAACAAAGATCGTCGACCGTTGTTGGGCATTCATCCGGAAAAGAAACAATTGGCTATTTTTAATGGCATGGGTTCCAAGGGGGCATCCCTCGCTCCTTTTTGGGCGAATGCTATGACTCAACATCTGTTAAAAAATGTTCCTTTGGACAAAGAAGTGGATATTGATCGAGTATACCGGAAAATACAAAAATAAAAAACCGCCTCCATTAACATAGAGACGGCATATTCTCATAAAGAGAATATGAGAGAGTGATTAATGCATCCTTGCTTTTCATGAAAATTTATTGTGGGAACAGATCCACAAAATATGTCAATTCAAATTAATAGTCTAGTTTTCTAACTATTTTAACGTAAGAATAGTTTAATTTTCAAAAACAAAACCATTCGGGGCTATCCCCGCTGCTAGAGAATCCGACAACATCCCATTTTCTTCATAAAGATAAACCGTACCTTCCGAAACAAAATCTTTAGCATCTCCTACATATAGTTTTGAATCATGAAAACCCAAACCATAATAAGAACCGCTTACAACCGTATTTAAAGCCAATATATCATCATTAATATTTTGAGAAACAATTTCGCCATTAAAAATAAAATACAAGGTATTTCCGTTTTCATTGATAACTAAACTACTTGGAAAAGTACCGGGCAATTCGAAATCTTTAACCATCTCGAATGTTTGCGGATTATAGGCTGTTAAACGACCGTTCACCGATTCGTTAGTGACCCAATCTATTTTTCCATACGACAAAACCCAAACATTACCCAAGGCATCTTGTACTATTTCGCCGGGATTATATCCTGGCTCTAAGGTTTGGATAATATTATTATTAAATGGATCAATAACCGTTACCACAGAATCTACACCCCAACCACCGGAATGACCGATATAAATTTTATCACCAATAATTTTCATTTTTTCGGGACCACCGCCTCCTGTACTTATACTATCCGTTATCATTTCGGTTTCTAAATCCAAGATTTGAATTTTTCCGGAAACGCCATCTTCGCCCCATGTACTGATATATCCTTTTCCCGGAGCAGAAGGAATAAAATATCGAGGTAATTTTAAACCCGTAATTGTAGCTAATTCTGTAAAATCCGATTGGTTGACAATTTCCAGTTTATTCGAATTATTAACTACAATATATCCTTTATTGTCGTGAAAATAAAGATCTTGGACAACATCGCCCAGGGGGCGGGTATTAGTATTGGCAAAAATTTGATGCTCTACCGTTGAGCCATCATAAAAAGAAATACTTCCGTTACCAACACCGAAGGTACCTTCATTAATAAAAAATATTCCTTTCGAATATTTTCCTGCATCATTGCTATTATTGTCGGATGAGTTATCATCGTCGGAACAACTAGTCAACAAAAAAATAACAGATAGAATAAATAAGCTCAATAAATTAGATTTCATATTCATGAATATTTATAATGATTAATTTTATTTCCAAATAAAAATTAGTGTTCCTTGGATATGAAAAGGTGGCATAGGTCGATTTGCCACTACTTGATACGATTGATTAAATGCATTTTTAAATTCTAAAATGGGTTTGATGTTAAATTTATTTTTATTCCATTCGTAGGATAAAAAAATATTAGAAACGGAATAAAAGGGAAGTGATGCAGAATTGTCGGTAGTATAAAATCTTTTTCCAATTATATTTTGATTGTAATTCATTTGGAATTTTTCATAACGGAGTAAAAAAGAAATTTCTCCTTGATGAAAAGGCACATAAATGAGTTGTTCTCCTTCTGTATGAGATGAAGATTTTACATTCGTAGAACGTGTAAAATAATAATGAATACTATTTTCCATCGACCATTTTTCTGAAAGATTATGGCGAGTTGAAAAGGAACCTTCCCATCCACGATTCCAAACTGCTTTTAGATTTTCTGGTCGCCATTTCCCAGTATTGTCCGGAATCCATTGAATCCAATTCTTAATATTGGAATTGTAAAAATCAAGTTGAAAATCATATTGGTTTTTATTCCTTTTTAAGGAACCTTTTATTTTTATATTTTCTTTCCAACCAATTTCTGATTCTAGATTTGGGTTACCTGAAGAAAATGCACTATTGCCCCAATATAAATCATTAAAAGTGGCCCTTCTGTGATTTCTGGACAGATGCCCTTCGACATAAAGTATTCGATTCCCATCCGACACTAAAACATATTTTATCGAACCTGAAAAACTGACGGGTTGTATTTCAAGGTTTACCATTTCTATTTTTGACTGCAAATCGGTTTTGAACTTATTCTTATTCCAACGATATTTAAAAACGGAATACGTTCTTTGCTCTTGGGCCACATCGGATTCATAATCATCCACACGAGCTTGTGAATATTCATAACCTAATGTAATATGCGTTAGATGATATTTTTTAAATGGATATTTTGTTTCTAATCGACTTTCATAACGAATGGATCGGCTGTCCGTTTGTAAAAGTGGGCTATTAAAATAAATATGCTCATTCATATAACGATGACTCCATTTCAAGAACGTATTTTTATTCCATGACTTTTCCCAAGAAAGAATACCATGAATGAGTTCATCATTTTGGAAAGAGGAACTACTCGATTCGGTCAGACTGGGTGGTAATTCCCTATGATGGTTCGCATACCAAAATTTTAATCGGATGATTTGATCCTTTTTTATATTAAAAATATGATTTTGTGTTGCCCCCCATTGTCGGAAAGCATTATTTTCCATTTTTATAGTCGGTGTTCCGATTTGATTCAAATCAGAATAAGGGAAATTATTTTGCCCTCTTTTATAAAATAATTTAATAGAAGAAATGTGATTTTTTTTCCAACGATTTTCCAAGGAGAAATATTCACCCCAATTTTTATAATATCCCCAAGAATTGACAAATGAAATATTGAGCCCTTCAACCGTTTCATTGTCCGTTTTCATTCTGATTTCTCCTCCTATACCTCCGGTGGCTCCGGCACTGCTTCCGGAAGGAGCAACGTTAAGCGTATGTACTAAAAAAGATGGAATTAAATTGAAGTCATATAATCCATTCATATTACTGCGAATACTGAATCCATCCAAGGAAACATCTGTTTGTGAACTCGAATGTCCGCGAAGGGATAAAGTACTTAAACTATTGATGCCATAATTTTTCAAAAACAAGCCCTGCAAAGCCATTGCTGTACTAATGGAAGAGTGAGGAATATGTTGGGAACTCAACAATTCGGGTGTTCTGGCTTTATCTTCAATTTGAATTTCCGATAAAAAAATAGACGTGTCAATAGTCATGCTATCTATTTGAGCATGAGCATCAAAAAAAATAAAAAAGAATACTATGAAAATAAAATTCCTCAATATCCGAAAAAGAATATATCGGAGGAAATAGAATTGCACCCATTTATTGATTCGTTGTCTGAAGTTTTAAACGACGGACATCAACCAATAAACCGAACTTGCAGTCCTTTCCTCCGAAGGTTCAAGTAAAATGTAAGAGGCAGGTCTTCTGACTTACTCCCATCCTGTTCGCCTTCCCATTCTTAACAGTGGCATTTTGAACCGGATTTTCCAAGAGTTTACAGCAGCGGGGACTGTGCCGGACTTACACCGGACTTCCCTTTTCATTCCTTACCCAAAGCAAGGAAACCTAATACGGCTGCAAAGATAGTAAATTAATGAAATTGAAGGGTAATTACATTCGTTAATAGACTTTATTACGAAATAATTGATTATAGGCAAATTGATCTTTTGTAAAATCTCTAATTTCCCTTTCATAAAAAACTATTCGTAATAAAGTCTAATGAATTCTTCTTATTTTTGGCTCAATTCTCTTGGTTAAAAAAAGATTATGAATAACAATGCTGTTTTATTGATCCATTGCCCTGACCAATCGGGTTTAGTGGCAGAAGTGACCCGATTCCTTCATGAGCGAGGTGGCAATATTGTTCGACTGGATGAACATGTGGATCAACAATTGGGTCGATTTTTTATGCGGGTAGAATGGCAAATGGATAATTTTGAAATAGAGAGCAAAGAAAAAATCCGGAAAATATTCCTAGAACGGATCGGGCACAAGTATGATGGCATGTACTATGAGGTTCACTTTATGGATTATGTTCCCAAAATGGCTGTATTTGCAACTAAGGCATCGCATTGTTTATACGAAATTATTTATCGTACACAATCGCCTTCCGAAAATTGGAATGTCGAAATCCCTTTGGTCATTAGTAATAGAGATACGCTTCGGGACAATGTAGAACCGTTCGGAATTCCTTACCATTATATCAAAGTAGAAAAAGATAAAAAAGAGGAAGCCGAAAAAAAACAATTGGAATTATTGAAAAAGCACAATATCGATTTTATTGTTTTTGCGCGTTATATGCAAATCGTAACCGATGATTTTATTTCTCGTTTCCCGAATCGGATCATTAATATTCACCATTCGTTTCTCCCTGCTTTTATTGGTCCGAAACCCTATCATTCTGCTTATGAAAGAGGGGTGAAAATTATTGGGGCAACGGGGCATTATGTTACCAACGAATTAGACGCGGGTCCCATTATTACACAAGACGTTCAACGTATCAGCCATAAAGATGGCGTTAAGGATTTAATTCGAAAAGGAAGGCAAGTAGAAAAGATTGTAATTTCGGAAGCGATCCGTCTTCATCTGGAACGAAAAATTCTCGTTTGTGATAACAAGACCGTTGTTTTTGATTGATATTTTTAAAACCCATTTATTATGCATAATGAAGACATCATAGACGAAGGGTTGTTTGGAGACAATACTATGTTTTCTCCGCTCCTCGCTCCCCTACTCCGCTCCATCGGAAGCATTGCTTTTCTCTTGATGATTTGTAAAGTTATTTTTTTATCTATTCGGGTGGTCAACAATGTTCGATACTGGATTTCTTCATTTCAAGACAGGGAAGTTCTTGGATATTTTTTCATCATCTCTGATTTTATATTTACATTTATTTGGATTTTATTTTCTATTTGGCTCATCCTCCATTTGTCTAAATTAAGCAGATTGACCCGCAACATGGATGATGATTATATTCTAGGACAATGGGATAGAATTTGTTCTCATACCAAAGATATTCTACGAATAATCGGCTTAATGGCCATATTGAGTTTGGTCCGTTCCCTTAGTAATCTTTTTATTATTCCTTTCTTGAATTTTTAAAGCATGGAAAACACTACTGCAAATTCTGAAAATATTTCAAAAGGAAATTCCTTGCTACGCCAAGCCGGTTTCTGGGCGAATATCATCGTCTTATTTTCCTTTATCGAAATAGCGATGACCCTTTCGCAATTTTATACATTATCCCATTATTATTTTGAAGACGGATTTGGAAATATCCCCTCCTTATTCGAAAAAGGTTTTATTACCACTTCCGTGGATTTAATCCTAATTCTTATTTCTACTTTCATTCTCATTTATTTTTATCGAATGACAAAACGTGAAAATTCGGATCAAAATACATGGGTGAATATTTTTATTTTATTCAAACGTTATTTAATTCTACTTTGCATTATGTCTATCGTTTGGATTATTTATTCTTTTTATTATTTACTATTAAAATAATAAATCTTATGGAAAACGATGCATCAAAAATCATAATGGATGATCTAATGGCAGAAGGAGGAGCCACCTTTAATTATTTAAGTCAAAAAGATATGAGAACAGCTGGCGGCTGGGCTATGCTCATGGCTATCCTAGGGAGCATTAGTGTTTGTATATTTACCTTATCGGGGGCATCCATCATTTTCATGTCCCAAACAATGGGCGACATAGGAGCTACCAGTTCTTTACAAGGTATGGGGATTTTATTCATCCTCGTTTCTTTACTTTTTGTTGCCCCAATTATTTATTTGTTTCTATTTGCCATTCGAGCTATAAAAGCCTACAACATTGAAGGTGCAAATGAAATACATGAATTGATTGGCTCATTAAAAAACTTTTTTATGTCTTTTGGCATTGTTAGTATTTTGAGCGTTATCCTATTTATTATTTGGTCGATGTATATGGCAAGTCAAGCACCAGGCATCAATTAGAAAGGCAATAATCCCTCATCAATATTAGTTTTATGTTTTCTTTATGTAAACTTACTTGGTCTACATCTTATAATTTATTACTTTGCAACATAAAAAATAATATATGAGATTCATCATCATCACTTTATTAAGTTCCCTTGTATTATTTTCCTGCCAAAAGGAAAAAAAAGCAGAATTAAAATCCTTGGATTTATTGTCTTATGGTTTCCCCATTAGTGTTATGGCTCCCGACAGTGCCAAAGTGCAAAAATCTTCTTTAGGAGGCATCATAGAAGAGGTAACCATCGAAGCTGATAATTTTGGACTATTGGTTCAATCTTCTGCGGCTACGATTACCGATATAAAAGAAATTAAAAATGACGAATTGAAAGATGTAAAAGACGGACGTTTTTTCTCAAAAATAATTCGGGAAGATGATGCCGGGTTCCTTTATGAAACGGCCATAGACAGTACCAACGTGAGTTACGAATTTTTCTATGTCAAGATACAAGGAGATAAGGATTATCGTTTCCGAACTCCATATACCGGAACCTTCACCGAAGAAGAAGCTGCCCGAATTTATGAAAGTATTTTACCTAAGAAATAAATTCCATCTATCTTATTAGGATATGAAAAACCGCTGGGATCATAGAACCCAGCGGTTTTTTATGTCATCACGTATTTTTTTCTACCGT
>JAHDDR010000005.1:40506-48873 GCA_020629255.1 Saprospiraceae bacterium
ACCTAAGAAATAAATTCCATCCATCTTATTAGGATATGAAAAACCGCTTGGCTCATTTATTTGAACCAAGCGGTTTTTTATGTCATCCAGTATTTTTTCCTACCGTCCGAAATCATCCTCTAATCTTATAATATCATTTTCATTCGAGGGATGATTGGGATCGCAATGTTGCCAGATTTCGGCAATTACCCCTACTCTATCCAACCCCACCAACCGGTGGCGTTCTCCCTGCTCTAATATAATCTTATCCCCCATTCCCATTTGTTCCATTTCTCCCTGCTCATCCGTATGACTACGAATAACTCCTACTCTTCCTCCAATTACTTTCCAAACTTCAGAACGGCGGAAATGATATTGCCATGAAAGACGTTTATTGGGATGGACCACTAAAATTTTAGGGCTGATTTTCCCTCCTTTGGTCAGATTCTGGGTTTTCTCTTCCGGATAATACATTTCCATGAACTTGAGAGATTGTTCTTCCTTGATGACAAAGTAGCCTCCCCAAGGTTTGTCGAAATTTTTACTTTCGAATTCAAATCCTTCAGATAAAAGTCCTTGTTCAATTTCGGAAAATATATTCCCTCTCATTCTTGTGTTATTTACAATATACATGCTCCTTCATTTTTAGATTCAGAATTTATACTTCAAGAATCATACAAATTCTGCTCTATTGGATGAAGGATTCGATTAAAGCATGTTAACTGACGGTCAAACCTTCAATTCTTCAACCCTAAAGGTATGGAAAAGGTTGCCTTTTGTTTTATCGAATATGATAATAAATAATAGGAACGTAAAATATTATTCCATTTAATAATCTAATAATTCCCCCAATTTGACGACCACCTTTTCTATGGAAGGTAACATGGTTTCTTCTAAAATAGAATTAAGCGGAATGGCAGGAACATTCACCGCCCCCATGGTCATGACCGGTGCATCCAACGATTCGAAACAATGCTCTTGTATTTTCCCTGCCAAAGCACGAGCAAAAGAATTTTCGATGGTTTCTTCTGTCAGCATCAAACATTTACCATGTTTTCGTACCGATTCAAAAACGGTTGCCTCATCCAAAGGATTCAAGGTGCAAAGATCTACAATTTCTATTCGACCTTTATAATTTTTTGCGGCATTCAATGCCCAATGCACTCCCATACCATAGGTGATGACCGTTAGGGTTTCTCCTTTTTCGGTCAGTTCCCCATCCGCTTTAAGCGTCACTCTTGCTTGTCCGAAGGGCAGAACATAGTCTTCATCTGGCAATAGGGTTCGTGCTGTACCGGTTCCTTTCACTTTTGACCAATACAGCCCTTTGTGTTCAAATATCACAACCGGATTGGGATCATAATAGGCTGATTTCATCAAACCTTTCAAATCTGCACCATTACTCGGATAGGCAATTTTTACGCCTTTTATATTGGCTACCACAGATTCGACACTGGATGAATGATAAGGTCCACCACTGCCATAGGCTCCGATTGGTACTCTAAGTATCATACTTACCGGCCACTTGCCATTAGACAAATAAAAGGAACGGCTCACTTCTGTAAATAATTGATTCAAGCCCGGCCAGATGTAATCTGCAAATTGGACTTCAACAATGGGCTTTAATCCTACTGCCGACATTCCAACTGTAGAACCGACAATGAAAGCTTCCTGTATCGGCGTATTGAAAACCCGATCATCTCCGAATTTCTGAGCCAAGGTAGCTGCTTCACGAAATACACCTCCCAAACGCCCACCGACATCCTGACCATATAACAAACATTCCGGATGCTTCCGCATTAATTCTTCTACTCCGAATAAGGCACAATCGACCATGACTACCTCGTCGGCACCTTCGGGTTCACGAATTCCTTTTTCTTCTGTAATGGGTGTTGGGGCATAATCGTATAATAGCAAATCCTCGGGTCGGGGATCTTCGGCAAGCCTTGCTTGTTCCAAAGCTTCTTCTACTTCTTTCTTGATGGTTTTTTCAATATCTTGAATCTCATTTTCGTCCATACTTTGATTCAACAAGTAATTTCTTAAAAACGGATATGGATCTCTGGTTTGATGTTCTTCCAAATCATCCCGATACCATTCTTTTCTTACTCCGGATGTATGGTGGTTCAATAAAGGAACTTTGGCATGAATGAGGTAGGGCTTCCTTTCTTTCCGGATATATTCAATGGCTTTTTTGACTTCAACATAACATTCTAAGAAATCGGTACCATTAATTTTTGCTGCTTTGATGCCATGAAATCCTTGTATGAATCCAGAAGCATCTTGTGCTCGAATTTCGTCGGCACTGGCAGAAATATCCCATTCGTTGTCCTGCACCAAATAAAGAATCGGAAATTGTTTTAAGGCCGCCATTTGGAAAGCTTCGCTGACTTCTCCTTCTGTAATGCAAGCATCTCCTAGAGAACAAAGGACAAAAGGCTTATCATCAAAAGCTTCTCCAATATTGAATTTTTCTTTGTATTGCAAACCCATCGCTGCCCCCGTCGCCGGTATTGCCTGCATACCGGTTGCCGATGATTGGTGGGGAATCTTGGGTTTATCTTCTTCGTTCAAACTCGGATGGGCATAGTAGGTTCTTCCTCCGGAAAAGGGGTCATCTCTTTTAGCTAATACTTGTAACATCAATTCATAGGGCGACATGCCCAATCCTAGCAGCATGGCATCATCCCGATAATAGGGATAAGCATAATCCTGTGGCAATAATTGCATTCCTGTCGCCAATTGAATTGCCTCGTGCCCTCTAGAAGTGGCATGGACATATTTCGATACCCATTTGAAGTTTTCTTCATACACTTCAGCCATGGATTTGGCGGTACACATCAAGCGGAAAGCATCCAATAGGATTTTCTTATCTATATCATTCTGAGTCACAATCATGCTGGAAATTTATTGGATAAGCCAGAATAGGCTTGGATTGGTCGCAAATTTACAAAATCTAAGGCAGAACCTTACAAGGGTTCCAAGTAATATTCATCAAAAGAAAAAACGCATGGCCTTATTCGAACCATGCGTTTTCCTGGAAAAAAATTTTATTCCATTATCCCTTTATCATTATTTTTTTGGAATACACTCCATCTTCTAAAATAATTTTCAGAATATATATTCCCTGGGGATAGATTGAAGTATCTATATGGGTTGGGCTTGAATTCATTTCTTTATCCATGAGTTCTTTTCCGCTTATATCCTGTAATTCCAATCTCCAATTTTTGGAGATTTCTTCCATTGTGATGAATAAATTTTCCTGTACCGGATTCGGGAATATTTTGATGCCATAGGTTTCTTCCAATTCTTGGTTGGATGTTGTTAGAACAAAATTGAAGGTGATTTCTTCTGTACAATCATTGCCATCTGTAACCGTAACCGTGTATGTTCCTGTTGACGACAAGGTGTTCGTTTCTCCTGTATCTCCATTGCTCCAATTATATGTGAAGGGCGACATTCCTCCAGCAGCAGTAATGGTTACTTCATCACCAACGGTATTTTCAGTAAGTGTAATTGCAGGATGGAAGGAAACATCTACATTCACCAAAGAATCGCAACCATTGGCAGAGCCGCCATCAATCACATATACTCCTGTTGGGTTATTGATATCATAGACTGTATTTCCTAAAGTATAGGATTCATCAGAGCAAATGGTAGGGCTGACTGTACTTTCTCCTCTGGGCAAATAATCTAAATCGATGGTAACGATGCTATCACAGCCATATTGACCGGTCAATGTCACCATACCTGTCGGATTATTTTGATTGAAGGTCGTTCCTCCCACATCTGTTGAAAATCCATCCTCATCACAACCCGTGTAAGAAAAAAAGGATGTAGATTCTCCTGGATTAGTAGGCATACCAGAAAAAGGAAGTATTTGTCCATTAGAACCAGATGTTGCACCATTAGAACTGCCTATGCATCCAGCCGAAGAATTCGTAACGACTCCCGATTGTCCTCCTGTCATATATGTTTCTAATTCAGGGAGAGAAATATTTGTGAAGATAGCTCCGCCACCGCCACCGCCACCCGGTCCCATACAGCGGTCATCCGGAGCACCCGCAATCAAATTATTCGTATCCGAGCCTTTTCCTCCTTCCGCCTTTAATCTCAAAGTACCAGACAAGGTATTGACATCTAAAATAATCATGCCAGCTCCGCCGCCGCCGCCGCCGCCATCTTGTTGGATGGTCACATCAACATCTTGGCCATTTACACGTATTTCCTGCCAATTCCCTACTATTGTATTTGCTGCTACATAAACAATTCCACCGCCTTTTCCTCCATCACTCCCTGCATTGTTATTATCATGGCCGGCGCCGCCGCCACCGCCTAAAAATAATCGACGGTCTGTAAATGAAATCGCTTTCCCTCCTTGTCCCGGATTCATGCCATCACAAGTAAAAAGACTGGGATCATCATTAGTGCCTCCTGCTCCACCATTGGTATAACCGGCGCCGCCACCACCACCGGCATTGTGATCATTCCCACCGCCGCCGCCATTAGCTTGTGCACCTCGCCCATGCTCTTTCCCCTCAA
The DNA here is from genome assembly GCA_020629255.1 of Saprospiraceae bacterium. Taxonomy (GTDB): domain Bacteria; phylum Bacteroidota; class Bacteroidia; order Chitinophagales; family Saprospiraceae; genus JAHDCE01. Next base: position 45,028 of record JAHDDR010000005.1, read on the forward strand.
TTAAAGGAACGATCCCTTCTCCTTTTTGCTCGCCTTCATAACTGGTTATTGGGTAATAATAATCGGGGCTATTATTAAAAGATCCACATCCACTAGAAGCATTTGTCCTTACCCCTCCTCTAAAACCATTGGCAGAAGCATGGATATGCGAATTGAGTGTTAAAGTACCCGAAACTTCCAATGCTATAACCCCCCCCTTTTCGCCATTCCAAGGAATCGGGACTATTGGATTAGTTACTGTAGCATCATCATATTGTGGGATTGAAACGATTTGGACTTTACCTTCAATTTGGTAATCGTTAATCAATTTAGTTGTAGTTATTTGATTGCCAGACACAGCCAAAACCGCCACTTTTTCATATAGCCCCGTACTACCCAAATCTATAATGTTTCCAAAGCTGGAACTATTGGTTTCATCCATCACAGCTCCTTGCATTTGAATGACCATCGCCATACCGCCATCGGTAAATCCTGAAGCATCATCAACCATAAGGCTTGACATACATCCGGGATCATCAGTAATACTAGAAATAGCTCCATAACTATTTATGACTCCTTGAATATCTGTCATCTGTATTTTCTTGGGACCAATTTCTTCGCTAAAATGCGTAAAGGAAAATGAAAACAATGTGAAGAAAGTTATAAAAAGAAGATAAAATTTATTCATGTTTAAATATTTCAGTTTGAGAATTACTCCCTGCCTTTTTCTTTAAAAAAAGGCAGGGAGTTTAACGTAAAATTATAAATATTAAATATAGAATTAAATTATGGAAAACCCATCATTCCCCATAGACAAAATGTTTAAAAAAACGTTAAAAAACACATTTTGTTTTATTTTAAATCTATCCTTTTTTATCTTGTATAACCAAAATGATAAATCATACTATTATACCTTAACCCATTAAAAAATTAAAATCCAAAAAACCATGTTTACCCCCTTATCCACCCACCAAAATATTTTAATTTTTTATCCACCAATTAAATATAATGGATATTATGCTCCATGATATCTAATTGGTTTTATTAATATCTCTTAGTATTTTTTTTAAACCTCAATCTAAAATAGGGAGCTGAACAAGCTTGCCCTATCAAAAATTGATTATCAAAATTTCAGTAAAAAACTACTTAAAGATGACCTAAAGAGGTCTATCTATTTTTAATCAACTAAATTTTTTAAATTATGGAAAAAAAAGCTAAAAAAAAGGATGTACGCCCCATTCATAACAAACAGTTATTGGGAGTACGGGCATTTTTCATTACCAAAGAAAAAAAACAGCCCATTGCTAATTTACCAATTGTAACTTCCCTTGAGTATGTTCAAGGAGAAAATCCTCCAACAAAATTTGTAGTGGGGAAACTTGCTACAGACATTAATGGTTATGTTTCATTTAAAATTCCTTATGAAAAAGTGAAGCACAGCCATAATGTGAACATTTATCCCATGGGCTTAGAAGAAATGGCCTATCCTGTAAAGAATGAGGTATTAATGTCAGGTGGAGAGCAAGTATTTACCATTGAAATTGGTTGTGAAGATGCTGCTCGTTTACCTAGGGAAAACATTCCTTCTGTACAAAAAGCAGATATTTTTGATTACAAATTCATGCCTTTTTTCACACATATTTCATATAATAATTCTTGTTCTCTTGTCAAGGATAACATTGATGAAAATGGAGAAAATAGCGAAGAACTAGAATCAGATTGCAATTGTAGACATGATAGAGATTGTGATGCAATAATACCCCATTTTCCTGTAGAGGAATGCTTGAAAATTTATCAATTCAATAAAGGAAGAACAGGTGATGGCTCTGGCAATGGAAAAAAATCTTTCAAGAATGCTGAAGATGAAATCCTTGATGTTACAACTGGTATTATTAATATTTATGAGACTTGCTATAAACCATTGGGATATTCGCTGGGAGATCTTTTGCATTCCACTCCTTTGGCACCTTGTGAATCTGTGAATTTAGGAATTAAGAATTGGTTCAGGGAAGATACATCTAAACAAAGTAATATTGCAGATAGGAGTGAATCTCTAGAGAATGAAGTGATTCGTTCAAAATCGACGCAAGAGTTCATCAAATCCAAAATGTCTCAACACAGTTTCAATTTTGGGCTATCTGCTGCCTTCAAAATTAAAGGTGTTCCCATTAGTGCAAGTTTAGGTTATGCTTTTGGTAGTAAAAAATCTACTGCTGAGATGATCCAAGATATCAATGAAACTCAAAGGCAATTGTCTAATGCTTACGCTTCTTACAAAAGCTTGGTGGTCACAGAAACGTCACAATCTGAAAGTCAAGATGTAATGACCAAGAATATCACCAACCATAATCATTGCCACAGTCTAACTTTGATGTATTATGAAGTTATTCAAAATATTTTAGTTTGCACTTCCTTATTAGGGCAAAAACCCGGTGTTTTTGTAAAATATGATACTCCTTGTTTTACTATTGGAGATATCCTTTGTCATCGCCATATTTTCAGAGAGGTTTTACTCGATATGAAATTAGCAGAATGCCTAAATGATATTTGTCTAGACACATATGTTTGCGATGGAGAAACTGGAGATAATGCTACTGGTGGTAATGATGATGATCAAAATTGTGTGATGGTGGATACGTTAAAAGTAACTGTAAGAGTCGCAGATGTAGCAGGTGCGAGCTCGGAAGGTAACTTGTATCTCTTAATTGAAGATGTAGATGGAATCCAAAATCAATATTACATCCCCCATACTCCTGATAATAAATATAAGAAAAATAAGACTTATGTTGAAGAAATAAGTATATCTCCTATATGTGTTACAGACATAAAAAGAGTTGGATTAAACTTAGTAGGAAATAATAATATCAAGTTGGCCAACTTGAAAATTGAATATAAAATCCAAGGTGACCCAATTACATATTATTTCCTTTTCAATTCTGGTTTAAACAACCTTGTTCTTAAAAATTCTGATTGGTGGTATGATGAAACCCTAAATCCGGAAATTCCTACATTTGAAGATCCAGAACCTAATGAGGAACCTCCAGCCGATCCCGATTCTGAAGTAAGTTTATCTTGTTGCCTGAATAATTTACTCCATCATGTAAATTGCAATAAGCATTATTACTACAAAATCCTTTGGATGTTAGAAGATGAAAACCAAAGAGCCTCTCGCTTCGAAGAATATCAAAACGGAGGAATTTCCCTCCTTGATGTTATCGTAAATAAGCCTATTGGTGTATTTGGCGATTGGGTCGTGTTCGAAGCAGCTAATGCAGACATGGTTCCCGCTACGGATCCTATGACTGAAGAGATGATCATTCACTCTCCAACCGGAAATTTATTCAGTGAAGCCCTACTCGGACAATGTAATAGTTGTGAAGAAATAGATGATAGTAAATTCTGGGATTGGACCGGAAAGACTTGTCCTAATGGAGCTCCTGAGATTTCTTTAGATACCCTTAGTAAATATCAAGCTATAGCATCTTTGCAAAATCCTTTGGGGAGTTTATTGTTATCGTTACAAGATATAAAAGATGTCGGAACCCCATCTTCGTCTTTGGCAACATTGGTTCAGGAAATGATAAAAACAAACATTGCAACGAGTCCTACAGCGACAAAAGAAGTCTTGCAGGATTTAATCAAACTACTCGAAAATACCGATACTTCGGGTTCTACGGATCCAGACTATGCTACTTCTGTTCAAAACCTATTGGAGCTTGCCACCAAACTAAAAAATCTTTTTGAGACTCTGGAAGGTCTTTTTGGTGAATAATTTAAATCAAATTATTTTGGCATAGACATAGGGGCTGTTTAATTTAGACAGCCCCTATAAATCTTTCAGCTTTTATTAGCACAAACAAAAAAAGC
>JAHDDR010000006.1 GCA_020629255.1 Saprospiraceae bacterium
AGAAGAAGGCTCATCGTCAAATTTTTTCCTGCTTCTGATGACCATTTATTCCCCATTTGCCCTCGCCCCGCTGTTTGCTCCATCGCCGTTATAACCAAGCCTTCAGGGCATGAACCGACCTTTAACAAATGCTCCATTTCGTTGTTCGTAGAATCAATAATTCCGTATTCTTTTCGAACTTTCCCTATAAATAATGCGTTGTATCGAGCATCCATGACTAGAATTCCCTATTTTTATTAAATAATTCAAGTTGCGTTGCAACTTGAGTCAATAGTCAAATAGTTGAATAGACTATAGAATAATTACATTTAGAGGAATTCTATGGACTATTTGCTATCTAACTATGGACATTGCGAATTTATTCGCAACTTAGATTAAATATTTAAGTTCTAACCTGAAACAAACTTAATGGTTTCCATTATATCTTTGGGGGCACAATTTAAATTTCTCATTTGAATCATTAAAATAACATCATAAATTTGAACATAGAAAATAAAGGAACACAAACCGGAAGTTTAAGTGTTGAAGAAATCAACCACCTCATTATAGACAGCATTCAAGATATAAAAGGGAAGAAAATCGTAAAGATGGATTTGCGTCACTTGGAAGATGCTCCCACAGATTTTTTCATCGTATGTGAAGGTGAATCTACGGTACAAGTAAAATCCATTGCCGATAATGTATATTTTCGGATGAAGAAAGAGGCGAATAGCCTCCCTAGCACATTCGAAGGAACGTCTACTTCTCGCTGGGTTTTGGTCGACTACTTCAATGTAGTTGTTCATGTTTTCCACCCAGAAGCTAGAGAATTTTATCAATTGGAGGAACTTTGGAGCGATGCTATTATTACAGATTATGAGGATATTGTTTAAAAATCTTATAAGTTAGGCATAACCATTGAACTTTTCATTCGTTAGTAGAGTATAACATAAGCATAGTTGATTTAAGACAGCTTACACATGGATAATGAAAATAATAACAACGACGGCAATAACAACAACGTACCTAAAAATCCTTTAGGTAATTTTAATCCATATTGGATTTATGCTGTAATTGCCATCGTATTACTATTGCTCAATTTTTATTTAATGAGCGATAGGACGAACAGCACCATTCATTTCGACAAATTCAAAGAAATAGCAAGGGCTGGAGATGTGGATCACATTATGGTGATCGACAACCAAAAATTCGTAGAGATATACCTCAAGAAAGAAAGCTTGGAAAATAAAGCAGAGGAATACAAAGATGCGGCAAAAAACCGTTTGGGCTTATCTCCTCATTACACCTTCAAAACGGGGCCTCTAGATCCGTTTGTGGATGATTTGAAAGATTTGAAGAACGAATTACCGGAGGATAAACAATTCAAGGTAGAACATACCGATCGTTATAATTGGTTGGGTTCTATTTTGGGATGGGTACTTCCTTTTGCCCTTATCATTTTGCTTTGGGTTTATATTATGAAGCGGGTCAGTACCGGAGGAGGTGGTCCCGGTTCTCAGATTTTCAATATCGGAAAATCGAAAGCGACCTTGCAAAGTGGAGCAAAAGTAGATGTTACCTTCGCTGATGTTGCGGGTCTTGATGAAGCCAAAGAAGAAGTAATGGAAGTCGTCGACTTTCTTAAAAATAAGGATAAGTATATTGCTCTTGGCGGAAAAATCCCTAAAGGCGTATTATTGGTCGGCCCTCCGGGAACAGGTAAAACCTTATTAGCGAAAGCAGTCGCAGGTGAAGCTGCTGTTCCTTTCTTTTCCCTTTCCGGATCTGATTTTGTAGAAATGTTTGTTGGTGTCGGTGCTTCTAGAGTCAGGGACTTGTTCAAACAGGCCAGAGAAAAAGCACCTTGTATCATCTTCATTGATGAAATTGATGCGATTGGCCGTTCAAGAGGTCGTTCTAATTTTTCGGGTAATGATGAACGAGAAAACACCCTGAATCAACTTCTAGTAGAAATGGATGGTTTCGGAACTGACAAAGGCGTTATTCTTATGGGGGCCACCAACCGATCGGATGTTTTGGATAGTGCCTTAATGAGACCCGGAAGATTCGATCGACAAATCGGAATCGGACGCCCCGATTTGAAAGGGCGGGAAGCCATTTTCAAAGTACATTTGAAGGGCAAGAAAATTGACAAGGAAGATGTAAAACCTGACCAATTGGCGGAAATGACGCCAGGTTTTGCCGGTGCAGATATTGCCAATGTTTGTAATGAAGCCGCTTTGGTAGCAGCAAGAAGAAATAAAAACATCATCCAAATGGATGATTTCAATTATGCTTTGGATAGGGTCATCGGTGGCTTGGAAAAGAAAAGCAAAGTCATCATGCCCGAAGAGAAAAAGGTCATTGCTTATCACGAAGCCGGTCATGCCATTTGTGGTTGGTTCTTGGAGCATGCTTCTCCACTAGTGAAGGTAACTATCGTTCCACGTGGTATCGGAACCCTGGGTTATGCCCAATATTTGCCCAAGGAACAATACCTGACAACAACCGAACAACTCAAGGATCGGATGTGTATGACTTTGGGTGGGCGTGCCGCTGAAAATGTATTCTTTGGTAAGATTTCTACTGGAGCACAAAACGACTTGGATCAAGTAACAAAAATGGCTTACGGAATGGTGGCCGTTTATGGTATGAATGATAAGGTCGGAAATGTTTCTTTCTACGATTTACAGAATCAGAACCAATTTGCTAAACCGTATTCGGATGATACGGCTCGCTTAATTGATGAAGAAGTCAGAAAGATGATTGATGAACAATATGAAAGAGCCATCCAATTACTAAAAGACAAACGGAAAGAAGTAACAGCTCTGGCAGAAAAGCTCTTAGAAAAAGAAGTCTTGCTGAAATCTGATGTTGTCAAATTGATTGGTCTTCGTCCTTCTGATGCAAAAATAGCAGAAGATAAAAAGATAGATCTCGATGACTCAGATAAGAACCATAATAAATCGGATGACATCATCGACCCGAAAGAGGATATAAAATAATGTGAATGAAATATTCACCCTCTAAACCTGTAAAAAGCACCATTCTTAATTTTTAGGAATGGTGCTTTTTGTTTTCCTTTTGTAGCCGTTCGTTACCATGTTTGTAGTGTTCGGTAAGTCTGGCTAATTTTAGTTGGATTTCTTCTTCACTTCCTCCTTTTTGAAGTAAAGATTCAAACTCGACAACCTTCTCCCCCTTCAGTATTTTTATAATTTTATGCTGGCGAGAAACAATAAGTTTTTTCTCTTTGGTAATTCGGTAATCGAATGGGTTTTTCATACGCTGTTTTTATATTAATCCGAAGACTCGTTCACACCGTCCAAAAAAGGAACAAACCGAAAATTGGCTCCCTCTTGAATGACCTTCATTTTTCCATCTTCTGTTTTTGTGATACACAACATCTTCTTTTTGTCGGTTTTTCCAAAAGGAATGACCATTCTTCCTCCCACTTTTAATTGTTGGAATAAAACATCCGGAAATTTATCTGCTCCCGCAGTAATGATGATGCCATCAAAAGGAGCAAATTCGGCGATACCTTTATAACCATCTTTAAAATACATTCGAATTCGATCCAAGCCTATTCGATTTAAAAGCTTCTTTGTTTTTTTATAAAGATCCTCCTGTCGTTCTATGGTAAAAACCCGAGCGCCTAACAAAGCAAGGATTGCTGCCTGATAGCCAGAACCCGTTCCGATTTCTAGAATTTTATCCCTTTTTTTTACTTGGAGCATTTGTGTTTGATAAGCGACCGTAAAAGGTTGGGAAATCGTTTGTTTGTTCCCGATAGGAAAAGCCTTGTCCTCATAAGCATGTTCTTCAAAAGCCTTGTCTAGAAAAAAGTGGCGGGGCAATGTAAACATAGCATCAAGAATGGCATCATCCTTTATTCCTTTTGAAGTCAATGTTTGTACCAATTGCTTTCTTAACCCTTTATGGAGATATGTATCTTTCAAATGATGGTTGATTTTTATTTGGAAGGATTTTTTGAAGTTACGGAGGTAAGATAATCATTTCATGAATCTTCCCTATATTTGAACTCTTTTTCGGGGATAAAAATTCCCACCATCAAAATGAATCAAAAATAATTGTAAGCAAGACATGACTAAGATAAAATTCGGTACGGATGGATGGCGTGCCATCATTGCCCAAGAATACACTGTCGATAATGTAAAACGAGTAGCCGAAGGTACAGCCTTATGGATGAAAGCACAAGGCTTTAAAAAAGTAGTAATCGGACATGATTGCCGCTTTGCCGGAGAGCTTTTTGCCACAACAACCGCCCGTATTATGGGTTTGCATGGTATCAAAGTGAATTTGGCAAAAGACTTTGTTTCTACCCCCATGGTCTCCTTGGGTGTCGTTAAAACAAAATCGGATTTGGGTGTAGTAATTACAGCCAGCCACAACCCTCCCTCCTATAATGGTTTCAAATTGAAGTCAGCTTATGGTGGACCCACCATTCCAAAAGATATCGCTGCGGTCGAGGCTCTTGTCCCGGATTCTCCTAATACAGAAGAATTGCCTACATTGGAACAAATGTTCGATGAGGGGCTACTCAATTATATCGATTTGGAAGACATGTACATCAAACATGTCGAAGATAATTTCGATTTGGATGCTATCCGTAAGGCCAATATCGGTTTAGCATACGATGCCATGTATGGAGCCGGAATGAATGTCATCAAACGATTGTTGCCGAATTCTACCATGTTGCATTGTGATTATAACCCATCTTTCATGGGGCAAGCACCGGAACCGATTCATAAAAACCTCCAAGAATTATCCCAAACATTAGCCAACAATCCCAATCTAACTTTAGGTTTGGCGAATGATGGTGATGCGGATAGAATCGGAATGTATGATGAAGATGGAAATTTTGTGGATTCACACCATCTTTTGTTGCTCCTTTTAAATTATATGCACAAGCATAAAGGATTGGATGGAAAAGTCATCATCACCTTTTCTGTAACGGACAAGATGAAAAAAATGGCTGAGATGTTCGATCTAAATATCGAAGTAACAAAAATCGGCTTTAAATATATTGCTGAAATCATGGTGAATGAGGATGTAGTTGTAGGTGGGGAAGAATCCGGAGGTTTGGCAGTAAAGGGTCATATCCCGGAAAGGGATGGTATTTGGAACGGTTTGCTGATTATGGAATTCATGGCAAAAACCGGGAAATCCATCAAGGAATTGATTCAAGAGGTGTATGATATCGTAGGTCCTTTTGCCTTCGATCGTGATGATTTACACATTGCCAATGATAAGAAATGGGCGATTATGGATAATTGTAAAAACAATTCCTATACCGCCATGGGCCAATATGAAGTGAAGAAGGTAGAAAATGTAGATGGTTATAAATTCTATTTTTCTGAAGATGAATGGGTCATGATACGACCTTCTGGAACAGAACCTGTCCTTAGGGTATATGCCCAAGCACCGAATATGGAAGGTGTGCGTTCTCTTTTGGATGCCACTCATGCTACTTTAGGGTAATAGAGTTCATTTAAGATGTTATAGGAAATCTGTTTCGACCAGTGGGAGAAAAATGCCTTCGGAAAAGTTTCTTTTCTTTTGCTTCGTTTTCTTTGGACAAGCAAAGAAAATGAAGACACTGTTCTTTAATTTGAATTAAACTGTCCAAATGAATCTCGTTCTTGAAGGCATAATGTGGGGTTTGGCACTCAGTGTTTCCCTCGGACCCATTTTTTTCGCCCTAGTGCAAACGAGCCTAAGGGAAGGTTTGACTTCCGGTGTTTTTGTAGGAACGGGCGTTTGGATCAGTGATTATTTATTTATTTTATTTACTTATTTGGGATTATCCCAATTAACCGAACTGAGAGGGAATCCAACTTTCATGCTTTGGTTCGGATTAATCGGCGGATTTTTATTGGTGATTTTCGGATTGGTTTTATTTTTTAAAAAACCGGCATCCATCGAAACCTTGGGATATATTCCCAAAAGAGAATCTGCCATTTGGTCGTTATGGGCACAAGGTTTTTTGGTCAATACCATTAATCCATTTACCGTTTTTTTCTGGCTGACCACCATGACGGACGGTGTAATTGGTCGTTCCTTCGGTACCCAAGAAGTGTTCCTTTTTTTTGGAGGCATTATGGGAACCATCATGATTACCGATGTTTTGAAAGCTTATTTTGCAGACAAAATCCGACATAAATTAAAATACCACCATTTAAAATGGTTCGGTTGGTTTTCGGGAATTATTGTCTTGGGATTCGGAATTATGATTATGTTGAGGGGAATGACAATTGGATTTTAATTTTTTGAAATTATTTTAATCGAATGATAAAAACAGAAAATATCAAGCATTCCTATGATGGGAAAAACAACATCCAATTTCCGGATATTTCTTTGGAAAAAGGAGAGAAGATGTTATTGCTCGGGCAATCGGGTTGTGGAAAAACGACACTACTCCATATTTTAGGTGGATTGATGCAACCTAAAAATGGAACCGTAAAAATCGGCGATACGAATATTTCGGAATTGGGTTCTTCTGCCTTGGATAAATTCAGGGGTAAACATATTGGAATCATTTTTCAAAAACCTCATTTTGTTGCTGCCTTAACGGTGATGGAAAATCTATTACTAAACCAAAAATTAGGCGGGAGCCCGCCCAATAAATCCGACATCAAAAAAATCTTAGAAAAACTAAATATTTCGCACAAAGCAAATTCGAGAACCAAGAATTTAAGTCAGGGAGAACAACAGCGGGTAGCGATTGCTAGGGCATTGGTCAATCAGCCCGACGTTATTTTAGCAGACGAACCCACCTCTGCCTTGGATGATAAAAATACAGATGAGGTTATTGATTTATTAGAACAACAAGCAGCCGAGCACAATGCGACTTTAATAATTGTGACCCACGATAATCGATTAAAAGAACGTTTCCAAAATCGAATTGAATTATGAATGTATTACGATTAAGTTGGAAAAATTTAATGGCGGATAAATTATCCACATTACTCAGTCTCATTCTTTTTGCTCTAGGCGTCGGATTAATTTCTTTGATTCTTTTAATCAATCATCAAATAGAAAATAAATTCGAAAAAAATCTGGCGGGCATTGATTTAGTGGTTGGTGCAAAAGGAAGTCCCTTGCAATTAATTCTGTGTAATATTTTCCATATCGATTTTCCTACGGGGAATATTCCGCTTAAACAAGCCAATGGATTAAAAAGACACCCCCTAGTAAAAAGTGCTATTGATTTATCTTTAGGAGATAGTTACAAAGGATATCGAATTATCGGAACTACGCCCGACTATGTGCATCTGTACGAAGGAAAAATAAAAGAAGGGAAATTCTGGGAAAATACTTTTGATGTAACGCTAGGTGCAACTGTTGCCCGAAATTTAGAATTAAAAATAGGAGATACCTTCCATGGTTCGCATGGCTACGACGATGCCATGGCACACGACGACATGCCCCCTTTTAAAATAACTGGTATTTTATCTCCAACAGGAACGGTACTTGACCAATTAATTTTTACCAATAAAGAAAGTGTTTGGGCGGTTCATGATACACATGGTGTCGATCCCGATTCTATTTCTATTGATGATCGGGAAATAACGTCCATGCTTTTATTTTTTAAAAATAGAATGGGGAATGTTCAGCTTCCTAGAATGATAAACGAAAATACCGATATGCAAGCAGCCTCACCTGCTTTCGAAATGGCGAGACTATATAATATGATGGGGCAAGGAGAAAATCTTTTACGCTGGTTGGCGGCTATAATTATGGTGGTTTCAGCACTAAGTATTTTTATTTCTTTGTTTAAATCCTTACGTTCCAGAAAATACGAATTGGCTTTATTACGAGTATCGGGAGCATCTCGGATGTGGTTGTTTTTATTAATTCTTTTAGAAGGATTAATCATTGCTATTTTAGGTTATATTTTAGGCATGGTTTTAAGCCACGTGGGCATGCAATTGTTGTCTGGATATTTGACAGAAGAATATCGCTACGAATTTACAGGGTGGCTGTTCTTACAAGAAGAAGGTTATATGTTTGTCGTTGCCGTTGTCCTTGGTTTATTGGCGGCAATCATTCCTGCATTGTTAGCCTTTAAAACCAATATTTCTGAAACATTGAGCGAGGGATAAATTCATGTAAAATTGTCTTATTGCAAACCTGCCATGTTTTCGAAACATGGCAGGTTTTTATTTTTAAAGCAAATAGAAATCAAGATAAAGCCTCGATACATTCTTCTCGAATATTCCATAATTCATCCAAGGAAAAATGATTCCATTCTTTTTTATTTTTTAATTCTTCTTCCATAAATTTTTTGTGGAAATCTTTTTTCCATTGTCCCACTTGATGGGGTGAAATTTCTTTCTCTACAATTACATCATCTAAAAAAGAGTTGACATCTACATCTGGTTTTGTAAAATCCAATCTTTGGCTGTCGTGTATTAAATAACAATGTGCTTCTGGGATATATTCTAAATTGTTTTTGGATAAAATATCAGATATAATAGGTGTATTCTTTGCATTCATTTTAAAAATGCCTACGATTAATTTTATTTTATCTTTTTTTTGTTCCGAAGCAACTTGTTTTAAGAATGCATGTTTTGTACTACACGTTCCTTTTTGTTCTTTAATGATTAAAGATAAGTCAGAAGGGTCGCTTATTCTAGCGTAATTTAATTGTTCAAGAAACAAACATAGTTCCCTGAACTCAAAAATATTTGTTCCTTGTACCAATGAAGATAATTCACCTTTTTTATTGAATTTAAAATTTGGAATTTCCATGATTGGGTTTTAGCAAAAAATTAAACACTATTCAAGTGTTCCAAAAATTCATCTTTCTTTCTTCTTGAAACATCGACGGTTGTTCCGTCTACCATAACGACATATCCCCCTTCTCCACGATAATACTTATTAATGTAATTCATGTTAATCAAATGGGAACGATGGACTCTGAAAAAATTATAATTTTTTAATAAATCTTCAAAACCCTTGATTTTTCTTGTAGCAATAATCGGATTTTTATTTTTCAAAATAACTTGGGTATAGCTACCATCTGCTTCGCAACGTATAATTTCATTGACCTCAACAAAAATAAAACCTTCTTGAGTAGGCAATGCAATTCTATGATGATGGATGTTTTCACTTTTTATGTTATGTATTAAATGACTGAAATTTTCTGCGGAATTTTTCTGCTTGTATTTTTCATCTGCCCGATGTATGGCTTTTATTAATTCTTTTACATCCACAGGTTTTAATATATAATCCAACGCACAAAATTTGATGGCTTGAAGAGCGTATCGATCATGTGCTGTCACAAAAACAACTTCAAAATTAGTTGTAGTAATTTTTTCCAAAACATCGAACCCGGTTCCGCTTGGCATTTCAACATCCAACAAAATTAAATCAGCATCCGTTTTTTCAATTAATTCGATGGCGGTTCCAATATCATCTGCTTCTCCAATAATTTCCACCTGTGGGCAAAAATCCGACAACATTTGTTGTAAGACTTCCCGATTCTTTTTTATATCATCAATAATAAGCGTTTTCATTTCGGGATAATTATTGATTTTGTCGTTTATAAGTTAATAGAAAAATTATACCTCCAATTTACATTAAATTAACATAACTTTGGAGGAACAAATAAAAATAGCAAATTATCATGAACAAATTACTTTTTTACACCCTAACCCTTTCTACCCTATTTATTCTCTTTTATTCTTGTAAGGATGATGAAAATAATGGAGGCACCAATGGCGGAACGAGGGAACTCGTTATCAATGAATTTGTTGCCAAAGGTTCTATTCAGACCAACGAGTTCGGTGATTCTACAGATTGGATAGAAATTTACAACCCTAGTTCTGATCCTTTTACGCTCACAGCCGGACAATGGTCTCTCGCCGATGCCGATGAAGAATATATTTTACCCCAAACCTATACCATTCCGGCCAATGGCTTTTTAATTTTTTGGTGTGATGGATTGGATACCATCGCCACCCAAATCCATACGAGCTTTAAATTAACCGCGCAAGGCGATGAGGTTACTTTGAGCAAAATTGAAGGAGGGGACAAGACGACGGTAGATTCCCGTTATTATTTTAATGCCAATGCCGGACAAAGCTATGGCTTGTACCCAGACGGTTCTGAGGCTTGGGACGAAAGAACAGCTCCAACTCCAGGTTCATCCAATGTAGATTAGACTGTTTTTTATTTCTCGGGTTTTTGTACTTTTGCAGCAATTCCAATTCATCCTTTTTGAATTGGAATTGTTGTATATAAAAACTCATCCATCAATAATAAAAATAAAATGAAATACGACGTTACGGTCATCGGTTCTGGCCCCGGAGGATATGTTGCTGCCATTCGTGCGGCACAATTGGGCTTCAAAACAGCCATTATAGAAAAATACGATGTTCTAGGAGGTACTTGCCTGAATGTAGGTTGTATTCCTTCCAAAGCCTTGTTGGATTCATCGGAACATTACCACAATGCCGCCCATAAATTCAAGGAGCATGGTATTGATGTTACGGGTTTGAAGGTAAACCTGAAACAAATGATCCAAAGAAAAAGAGATGTCGTTTCCCAAACCAATGGCGGCATCACGTTCTTGATGAAGAAAAATAAAATCGATGTTTATCATGGATTAGGATCTTTCGTAACAAAGAACAAAATCAAAATCACTAAGTTGGATGGTAGCCATGAGGAGATAGAAACCGATAAGACTATTATCGCTACGGGTTCGAAGCCCATCACTCCCGCTTCTTTCAATTATGATAAAAAAAGGGTCATTACTTCTACCGAAGCCTTGGAAATAGAAAAGCTACCCAAGAAAATGGTGATTATTGGAGCCGGCGTCATCGGTTTGGAATTGGGTTCCGTTTTCGCCCGTTTGGGGACAGAAGTCGAAGTCATCGAATATGCAGATAGGATTATAGGAGGAATGGATAAGGATTGCTCCAAGGAACTTCAACGCTCCTTAAAGAAATTGGGCATCAAATTCCATTTGAAACACATGGTGACCGAAGTGAAGGGAACGAGCCGTTCTGCTACCGTTAAATTCAAGAAAAGGGATACAGAAAACGAACTGGAAATCAAAGCGGATTATTGCTTGGTTGCCATTGGTCGTTATGCGTATACCGAAGGCTTGGGCTTGGAAAATGTAGGCATAGAAAAAGATGATAGAGGTCGGGTAAAAGTAGATGGACATCTACAAACCAATGTGGAAGGCATCTTCGCCATCGGCGATGTCATCCAAGGACCGATGTTGGCCCATAAGGCAGAAGAGGAAGGTGTTCTTGTTGCCGAATATATGGCGGGACAAAAACCTCATATCAATTATAATTTGATTCCGGGTGTTGTGTATACTTGGCCAGAGGTTGCCGCTGTGGGGCAGACCGAACAGCAATTGAAGGATGCGGGCATTCCCTACAAAGTAGGTAAATTTCCGTTCAAGGCGTTAGGAAGGGCAAGGGCGAGTATGGATACCGAAGGGATGGTAAAGGTCTTGGCTCATAAAGAAACCGACGAGGTTTTAGGTGTCCATATGGTGGGGCCCAGAACCGCCGATATGATTGCGGAAGCCGTTGCCATTATGGAGTTCCGAGGCTCTGCCGAAGATATTGCCAGAATGAGCCATGCACACCCTACTTTTACCGAAGCCACAAAAGAAGCCGCTTTGGCTGCAACCGGAGATCGGGCGTTGCATATGTAGGAATATTTGTGTCTTATTGCTTAGAAATATGTTCCAATTTTAAACCGTTTAAAATTGGAACATATTCATTTTGGGATTTTGGAACGTTATTTAATAAAAGGTATAGACATCTTATGGTAAAAATGGCAATAGATCTAACTCATTCAATATTATTTATTTTTTGACATGGGCTTTTTGGCATGGCTAGATAGTGAACAGGTTAGGGGTAGCATCAAGGAGATGCTAAGACCCTTGTATCGATTGCTCCGCAATAAGAAGGCTAATTTCGTGATGAAAATCTTTTTGGTTATTGCCGTTATTCTCACTATTTATTACCAAGTTTTTGCCAAGGATAACATCCATGAATTGTATGAGGAATTTTTAGGTCATTTTAATTCTAACAATGCTTGGTGGGTTATCATCGCAACACTATTAATGCCTGTAAATTGGGCATTGGAAACCTTGAAGTGGCAGGTACTGGTAAGAAGGGTGGAAGAGGTGCCTTTCCTTAAAGCGTTCAAGGGCGTATTTTTGGGTGTTTCATTATCCGTTTTCACTCCCAATAGAATTGGTGAATATGGGGGACGAATTCTTGTTGTAAAACCGGAAAACAACTGGAAAACAATTGTGGCGACACTCGTTAGTAGTTTTAGCCAACAGATTGCTTTATTTACTTTGGGAATCGTAGGCTTGGTAGGCTTTATCCATTTCTTTTTGAAGACAGAACCCATACTAACGTTTGGTATAGGATTTATCGGATTCGTTCTGATCGCCTTTATGTTAATTTGCTATTACAACGTAAGATTTTCTATTCCCCTTTTCGAAAAATTGCCTTATTTAAGACGTTTTACTAAACATATGGAAGTCTTGGATCAATACACTTTCCAAGAACTGAGCGAAGCTCTATTTTATGCTTGCCTTCGGTATACCGTTTATTCTTTACAATATTATCTGATACTTCGTTTTTTTGGTATTGATGTTTCTTTTCTTTTAGGCATTTCTGGCATTGCCGCTATATTTTTATTGCAGACCAGTATTCCTTTGCCCGCTATCGCCGATTTATTTGTACGCAGCGAAGTGGCACTTTATGTCTGGGGATTTTTTACAGACAATGACATCAGTATACTAGCTTCAACATTTGGCTTATGGGTATTGAATATTATTTTCCCCGCAGCATTGGGAATGCTCTTCATCTTTACGGTAAATATTACAAAATCTATGGGTGTGAAAAAAGAGGGCGAGCTCTAATAACATCAAATAATAAAGTCTAATCTAATCCACAAATCTTTTAAAATTTATAAAGACTCCTTAGAAAATGGATGCTTCATATGAGTAAAGGTGGGTTTTCCAATTATGGTCACCTGACCCTTCGTTCCATTTTTTTCTTCAACAACGATACCTTCCCATTGTTCACCACAATCATTTTCTAAGGTGGCATATTCCCCAATGATGAGTTTCCCGCCGGGCTTGATCGTAATTTTTCCTCCTTTGGGCAAAGAAATTCTACAATTGATAGTTAGTTCTCCTTTTTCTCCAATCATGATATGACCCGCCAAATCTTTAGCACCATCCCAAATAGAAGTCCGTCGTATTTTTACATTTTTGGAAGTATCCAAATGGCACCAATTTTTTTGTAGGAGTTTACGTTGCTTAGAATTCTTTTTCGCAAAATTTTTATGGACGATACCCAATTGGCAGGGAGTCCAAGCATCCCTATATGTATTATAATCCATCACATTATTAGAAACCACATTGCAAGGCGGGGCACCGAAGTTCCAGCAATTCCTATGAGAAGGCGTATCGTCACATCGATCGTTGGTTACCCAAGAGTGGCCCAATCCCAAAACATGGCCTATCTCATGATCCAGTAAGCCACGTTCCAACCATTCCCGTTTAAAATATTCAGGAGGGTTGACATTTGGGTCGGAATACCAATAATTATAGAACAAACCGACAATCTTTACAGAAGAACCGAGGGCAATTCCTCTTGAATAGGCTTTGTAGGTTTTGGATTTCAAACTATCGGCATGATGTGCCAAAAGGAAGATGTTGAGGACGTCTTCTTCTTGTACCGCATACTTATTAATGACGTCTCTTTTGGTAAGGTTTCTATCCTTGCCGCTATTCGTCATGAAATACAATTCTTCGTCTCTATGAAAATAGATGCCATCATCGTTTTTGATGCTTGGATCCGGCGTAAGTACATACCTGTAATTCGTGGGGAGGACAGGTGTATTATTGCCTGTAGGAAGGTTCATGGGTTTGTTGCCGGAAGCAAGCATGCCATTAGAATAATTAATGATATTTTTGACGTATTGCCGTCCCAGATTTTTATCAAAATTGCCGGTGCCATCAGCACGTTGTACAATATGGAAGTTGACCCTTATGTTTCGAACCATTTCATGGTGGGCGAGATTAGAGGAAGGAACATAATTTTGCCAATCGTTACAATTATTCCTTTTATTATCCATAGGTTCAATGTTCTCCACGTCATTGGATGTGATGAAACCTGATGCAGTAGAAATTTTTTTATTGCAGGATATAGCAATAAATAGAAAGATGAAAAAGGAGGAAAAAAAAAGAAGGAATCGAAGAATCATAAACTCGAATATTTTGAATCTTTAGTGGAATAAAAGAGCAAGGGCTTTACGTTATTCAGAGACTTAATCATATTTATGTCTGAATTATTAGAAAAGTAATTTAATTTTGTAGACTTAATTATCATAATAAATCATTCAAATAATTAAACCATTATGAAAAATAGGGTTTTTATATTCATAGCTGTCTGTTCAATGGCATTATTCTCCTGTCAAAATGAGTCGGGACTTTCTGGTGAAATTGCAAAATTGGAAAAAGAAGTGGAATCATCCCCAACTGTTGATGGGGTTAACAATTTGGTGACTAAATACAACCAATATATCAAAGAAAACCCCGATGATGCCGAATGGAATGGAAGATATCTTTATCGAGCGGCGGCAAAACAACTACAAACGAACAATCTTCGGGGTACAGTTCAGTTTCTGAATGATGGAATCAAAAGATTCGGCACCTCTTCTGCTACACCCAATAGCATTTATTTGTTAGCAGAAACCTATAAAAATAAATTCAGGCAAACCGACCAGGCAGAAGTATACTATCAAGCATTGGTGGAAGCTTATCCTTCTAACCCATATGCAGAAAAAGCCAAAGGGAATTTGAAAGATTCCAAAACGCTTTCGGAGAGAATCGAGGTGATAAAATCTGATATTTATATGGATTCCACACAAACAAGAGTAAATCCGAATAAGGCTCGTAATCTGGTGGATATGTACATGCTTCATGCGAGCTTATTGCCCGACCATCCCAAATCGCCCATGTATCTTTATGATACCTATGAAATCGCTAATTCTGTAAGGATGTTCAGAGATGCGGCGGCAGCATGTGAGAAATTATACAAAGATTATCCTGAACATGAAAAAGCTCCTACGGCTTTGTTCCTTACCGGATATTTATATGAAAACGAATTGAAGGATATGGATAAGGCAAAGAACTTATATACTACCTTTTTGGAAAAATATCCCGAAAATGAATTTGCCAAATCGGCTAAATTCGCTTTGGATAATTTAGGAATACCTCCGGATCAATTATTAGAAAAATTGAAAAAGAACAACGAAGGGAAATAAAGTTTTTTCTCTACAAAGAAATATGATAAGAGCCATGGTAGGAAGCACTATCATGGCTCGATTTGTAACCATGCACATCCTATTATTTTGAAAGAAACATTATCCTATATTTTTTACGGAACAGAAGCCTTTGCTTCAGAAATAGAGCTTTTTCTTTCGCATATTATTAAAAGCAATGAAGAAGCGGAGAGAATAGCAACAAAGAAAACACCCATTTGTATCTGGGGTATCCACGGAATAGGTAAAACAGAATTGGTCGAGGCTTTTGCTAAGGAAAGGAATTATAAATGGTCTTACATCGCTCCGGCCCAATTTGAAGAAATGGGCGATTTGTTGGGGATGCCCCAAATCAAGGAGGGACAGACTTATTTCGCTCCACCGGAATGGGTGCCGCAAGAAGATGGCCCGGGTATTTTGTTGATAGATGATGTGAACCGGGCAGATGATCGAATACTCAGAGGAATTATGCAGTTGCTACAAAACCATGAACTGGCAAGCTGGAAATTACCTAAAGGATGGCATATTGTTTTAACCGCCAATCCAGATGGTGGCGATTATTCTGTTACCCCAATGGATGATGCCATGATTACAAGGATGATGCACATTACCATGCAATTCGATGTGAAGGAATGGGCGAAATGGGCTGAAAAAAATAAAATAGATCCAAGGGGAATCAATTTTGTTTTGACTTACCCCGAAATGGTAAACTCGGGTGAACGATCCACCCCTCGCTCATTGGTTCAATTTTTTCAAGCGATCCATCAAATTGAAGATTTGGAAAAAGAATTGGGTTTGGTTCAGCTCTTGGCAGATGCTTGTTTGGATAAGGAAACCGCAACGAGTTTCATAGCATTTGTCAAGGATAAGTTGGGCGAATTGCCTTCACCCGAAGACATTATTAATACCCATAATTTTGAAGGAGAGATACAACAACCCTTGTGGGAAATGGTGAATAGAGCTACTCTACGAGTAGACTTATTAGCAACCTTAAGCACAAGACTGGTCAATTATTTGATTGTAAATGATCTGCAACCGGATACGCAACAATTCCAAAATATCAAATCATTTATCTTATTGGAATTCATACCCAATGATTTGAGGATGGGCATGGCTTTGGACTTGATGAATGGAAGCGATGCCTTGAAATCCATCATGTCCGATCCGGAACTAAGTCTTTTGCTCTTAGAAAATATGTAGGCATTTAGGGATGAGGGATAAATAACGGTCTGGTTTTAGGCTAGATTATTTTGTGATTGGATGAAGAAGAAAACGCAGGCAATGCAGGGCATTGGTGAGGATTTCTGATGAAATACAAGTGCAAAAAAAGCAGCCCAAAACGGACACTTGTTAATTCGTCATCCCTAAGTGAGGTTAAGCTATTTTTAGCCTTTCAAAAAGAAGGAATAGGTTTACGTCCCCTCATTACTGGGTT
Organism: Saprospiraceae bacterium; assembly: GCA_020629255.1. Classification (GTDB taxonomy): domain Bacteria; phylum Bacteroidota; class Bacteroidia; order Chitinophagales; family Saprospiraceae; genus JAHDCE01. Next base: position 16,754 of record JAHDDR010000006.1, read on the forward strand.
TCCAATTTAGTTTTTTAGCCAACAGTTTCCTGAATTCTTCTTGTTCGTTTTGATCCATCACTCGTTTCGGAATGATGTGTGCTGCGGTGAGCGTTTCGAAAAGCCAAAAGGCATTTTCTCGTTCTATAATATTGATGATGCCCTTCCATTGTAGTTTGGCATCCAGATATTCGTTTTCCAAATGAATATGGCTCTCCTTGAATGTATACGTTTTTTCTGCCCAAAACCGTTCATTGATTTCATGATTATAAAACCCTTTTGCAAAATTGGCTAAACGGTTGGTATAAAATTTATCATAGAATAAAAACCAAGCAAGGGCTAGTACTGCGATAGTTCCACCCAGAAAATATTGCTGCTCCAAAAGGAATGCCAGTGCCAAAAGAAGGAAACCAACCGGCATGAGCCAGCCTATGCGTTGCCTTGATTTTTGCTTCCACGGAGCAGACCAATTCGTGAACACATATAAGTCGACTAATTCGGGTGTGGAAGAATTAAATTTGAATTGCATGGTCAATGGTATTGTACATGGCAAATATAGAATTAAATTTGCAGAGTAATAGGATGAGATTCTTCGCAAAAATAGCATATAATGGCACTCGGTTTGTCGGATGGCAAATCCAACCTAACGGAATGTCTATACAACAAAGCATTAATGAGTGTATGTCTATGATCTTGAGGCAGCCCATTGAAGTAACAGGTTGTGGACGGACAGATGCAGGCGTACATGCGTCACAATTTTTTCTTCATTTTGATTTTGATGGTGAATTTCCGAAAGGATTTGTGAACCGATTAAATAAAGTCTTGCCTGATGATATTGTTTTCTACGATATTTTCGAAGTCAACGGCGATGCCCATACTCGGTTTGATGCTCGCAAAAGGAGCTATGAATATCATCTAACGTTTAAGCGGACGCCTTTTCAAAAAGAAACGATTTATTACTACCCCTATCAACAAACACTGGATTTTGATTTGATGAACCAAGCAGCGGCGTTGCTTTTAGAGTACAAGGAGTTCAAGCCTTTTTGTAAAACACAGTCTGATGCCAAAACTATGTTTTGTGATTTGTTCCGCTCCGAATGGGTAAAGGAAAGTGAAAGCCATTGGGTCTTCCATGTTTCTGCCAATCGCTTCCTTCGGGGCATGGTGAGGCTGATTGTTGGCATGTGCATCCATGTAGGGCGAGGGAAACTCCTGTTGGCGGACATAAAAAAAGCTATGGATCACCAAGAAATGATTCCGCACAGTTATTCGGTTCCTGCCTTGGGTCTTTTCCTTACGGAGGTGGTTTATCCCGACAATGTATTATTCTAATATATTACTTTGTAAAAGTATATTCGTCATGTAACTCGTGGTTTTCGCACTCAATAATAAACTTGGCCGAAGAAATATTATCCGAAGAAATCCATTTTGTTACTTCATATGGCAATATGAATTTTCGCTCTGCTCTAGCCCGCTTACCTTTGTACTCCTGCCCATTCATTTTCTTGAATTCATAGGTTAAATAAGGTTCACATGTTGGTTGGAGCATCTTTTTATTTAATTCAACTCTAACCCCTTTTATTTCAGGACTTAGAGTTTTCAATAATGTTTTCTTCTCTTTTACTATCGAGTAAAAACAACCTGCTCGCATCTTACAATCTCTTTTCCGCTTATTTTTTTCATTGATTTTTTGTTTCACTGCTTTTATTTCATCTAAAATATATTCTTGATATTCAGCACTTTCTTTCGCTACATCCCCTTCTGAAAGCTCTTCATAAATAGCCAAAGAATTTTCTAAATTTCCACTATTTTCCGCTGTTTGTGCCCTTAAAATTTTGTTAGAATCCTCTATATATCCTTTAAAAAAATTAGCTTTTTCAGAATCGGGTATTTGATTTAAAGCAATAATGGCATCTCTATAATCTCTGTTTGAAAAATGCTCTAGCCCTTGTGTTACATAATTGCATGATAAAAGGCGCATATTACCCAATTCATCTAATTCATTGATATATTTTTCATAACAGTCCTTTGCTTTTTTGTAAATATCCTTGTCTGTAATTGCCGTTTTATAAATATAATCGCAATTCGTTATTTTTCCATTATTTAAATAATTAAGAAAAAAGAACAAGAGGGCTATTAATATTAAAAGGACTAAGCCCGCAAAAATCATATACTTTTTTTTATTATTACGGTGATGATCTGGGACATCCTTAACAAGTATATCCGGTTCATTAATTACCGATAAAAAATCTAAAAAATCAGATGTGATTTTATTTTTATTAAGGGCATAATTTTCATCAGAAATGACGCCCTTAATTCGTTTATTTTCCAAGTCTTGGAAACGACTGGTCAGCAAATCCAGTGATTTGTTTTTGGACGATGTTCGGGTTAAATTTTTCCGAATTAGTTCCAACCCCATTCTTAGATTGGAGTCAAGAATAAACTCTTTGGTTTGTTCGATTATCTTTTCATTTATCATTATTTTTGGTTTTAAGGTGCTTGAAAAGTAAAATAACTTACTCTAATTTTTCTCGATAGGCATTCGCATTTGCGGTATCTCCCATTTGTTCATAGGTATTGATGATGGCTTGTACCACTCTTCCCACATTATCAGGATCCGTGTTGATTTCTTCGGCTTTCAGCAGGTGCTTGAGTGCTTCTTGATGATTCCCCATCACACTATAGGTCGTTCCCAAAAAGAAATGATATTTCGGTTCTTTGGGTTGCTTTTGTATGAGTTCGCTAAATAATGTAATTGCCGTATTAAAATCCTTATTCTGACTGGCTGTAATCGCCTTCTTCTCTAAATCTTCAAAGCCTGAAATCTTTTTCATTTCTAGGGCTTTGTTGAGATTCTCTTCAGCATCTGCAAAAGAAGGGTCGAGCTGTAACGCCGCTTGATAATTTTGGATCGCCACATCATAATTTCCTAAATAAAAATTGGCATTTCCTCTTAGAAGATAGGCTCCTTTATAGGTCGGATGAATTTCTAAGGTTCTGTTCAGGTGCATGATGGATTCTCTGAGCATTTCTTTTTCTTTGGGAGTTCCTTTTGTTCCTTCATCTTGCGAACGGACAGACAATTCTCCACCTATCGCATTCCGTACTTTGGCACTGTTGGGATACTTATCCCAATCGGTGGCAAAAAGCGAATAATTGCTTTTCCAAACCATGGAACGAGTAACTGATTTATACACAAAACCCAAGAAGACGATTCCCATTATTGCCATGGCTGGTGCAAATTGTTTGTAGGCAGTAATCTCTTTTCCTCCATTCAATTTTTTGGCTAATTGATAGAGAAGAATGGCTATGATCCAACAAAATCCGACAGAGGGAATAAATAGGAAACGTTCTGCCATATTCACTCCGATATTGACGGGGATATTGGAAACGAGGAAAAGGGATGTCAGATAAAAAGCAACGCCGTAAGCGATATAATTCCGTTTCAATACGCCCCAAATGCTGAAGGCAATTAAGCCGATATAACTTAATACCGATAATGCTACGGCAGGATCTGAGAGCACCTTTACGGCGATGGCTCTTGGATAGTAATCGTGGGTTAGGGGGTGGGGGAATATCAACAATTGGATATATTTTCCGAGGGTATAGAATATGGTGGCATATTTTTCTCCGCTATTCAAATTCAAGAACGGATTGTTCATCAATTCATTCGATTCTGCTCCTCCAACTAAAGGGATGCCGATTGCCGTCCTCAGTATCATATACAAAACGAAAGCTATAATGTAGGGAGCCGTATGCTTGAAGCTTTCGGGAATGCTTATCTTCCTAAAAATAAAAAATGAAATGGCTGCAATCGGAATAAAAACGACCGCCATTTCTTTTGCCATTAATGCTAAGAAAAAAAGAAGCCCGGCAAAAACTCCGTTTTTAACCATGTCCTTTTCATCAAAACCCTTGAATGAATACCACATGGCTGCGAGAGACAATAACAAGGTCATAATTTCGTCCCGACCTTTTACATTGGCGACTACTTCGGTGTGCACGGGATGAATGGCAAACAATAGGGCAGTAACGAAGGCAACGAAGTATACAAAACTTTCTTTTCTGTTGTTATTGAGCATTTTTAGCAACAAGACAAAGAGCAGTACAACGGTTAGTCCATACCATAGAATATTCATGATGTGATACATCATCGGGTTGAGTCCGAATAATTCGTATCCGACCGCAAACATAATGGGTGTTAGTGGGCGATAACGACCTCCTTCTACCAAATCGTCTTTGCCTTCTACTTTGAAAAATCCTCGGAAGGTATCATAAGTCAACAAGCCCTTGATGCCTGAAATTCCTTCTTTTGTGAAATCATTATTGGTAATGACAATGGCATCATCTTGAGTGAATTCATGACCGATTGTTCCTACATATATCAGGCAACTTACCAAAAATAATTTGAGGCAAAGAAGTTTTTTATTGGTGAAATAGGAAGGAAAGCCACTAGCTTGTTTTGCCGTAACTTTTGGTGTTCCTTTTGTTTTTTCTACCTCTTTGTTCTTTCGTTTTTTCTTCTTTGCCATAATTGGAATTTCATTGTCTATTAGACTTTGTTACGAATAATTGATTATAGGCCAATTGATTTTTTGTAAAATCTACTGCGTTATTTCCCTTAGCCGTAGCTAAGGCTACGATTTTCGGAAAATGCCTTGTATATTTTCAAAACCTCTAATTTCCCTTCAATAAAAAAACTGTTCGTAATATAGTCTATCCTACAAATATAAATTTTAAGAATATCACTAGAATCATATTAGAGGAAAAAATCTATTTGCTCTTACAAAGATGCAAATGGATCGGGCGTTCCGAATTCATTCCAATCGGATGCAGATTTAATGTTTGTCAATTCGATATTGCCAATGGCCAATTGATGTTGTTTCGCAATTTTTGCTCCCGTAGGAAGGGTGATCCAATCTTCCCAAGTAGTTTCGATGCCGCCTATTGGTATGATGTTTACCCACATTTGCCAAGCGGTCGGTATATGATTTTCATCTAAGAACCACAAGTAAGAATCGCCGGGGGTGATGCCGCCGCCATCGTGAGTAATGAGCAGTCCTTCTTTTCCGTTTGGCATTTGCACCACCGATCTTCTTACTCCTTTGTCATATATCTTGACCATCGGATTGAGCCAATAGGAGTCGTTCAGAAAATAGCCCCATGCTGTGAGTATGATTTCTTTTGCTTGGATTTCATTATCTATTTTTTGTCCATTTTTCCAAGCGGTTCCTTTTGCTGTATTGACATCAAAAATGGCTTTGTAGTCTGCCCATTCTGTTTGTGCAAAATGTCTTTTTTTATCCCAAATATGATCGTGTTCGCCCCTGAATGTGAATTGGATGATGTGAGTGGTATCCCAAGCCATTTTATTGACGGCTTCTAACATTTTTTGAGCGATCTGTTCGGCTTTTTGTCCTTCCTGCCCTTGGGGTAATTTCTTATGGAGGAAAAAATAAGCGGCGACCATTACTAGGAGGAGAAATAAAAAAATGAATACTAGGATTTTCAGGAACTTTTTCATAAGAATGCTTTTGATTGTTACAATATTAATCAAATTCGTGAGGATTATGTTCTTATCTATTTATTTCGGCATTTGGTATTGAAAAAATAGAGTAACTTCGCAGTCCGTTAAGGAATATACTAGGAATGGCGACATACAATATCAAATTACCACAATTCGAGGGTCCTTTCGACCTTCTTCTTTTCTTTATTGAAAGGGATGAATTGGATGTGAATGACATTCCTATTGCTTCCATCACCAATGATTTTTTGGATTATATCCGACAAATGGAAACGCTGAATATTGATTTGGCGAGTGAGTTCATTGTCGTTGCAGCTACGCTTTGCCGCATTAAGGCGAAACTCTTATTGCCCCGTAAGGAATTGGATGAGGAAGGAAACGAAATTGATCCGAGGGCGGAATTGGTTCAACAATTATTGGAGTACAAGCGTTACAAGAATATTCTTGATGAGATGAGGCAGATGGAGGAGGATCGATCCAATCGAATTGGGCGGGGAAATGCTGTTTCGGAATTGAAGCAATTGGCACAAAAAGCTTTGGTCGATGCGGAGTTGGAATCCTTGAATCTGTTTAAATTGTTGCAGACGTTCAAGAATGTATTGGAACGATATGATGATAGTCAGAAAGATCGCTCCCATAAAGTATTGAGGTATAATTATACCCTAGAAGATCAAAAAGATTTTGTTCGGAATTTAGTGGTGGTTGGAGATAAATCAACCTTTGGGATGATTTTCAAGGAATGTGAAAATAGAATCCATGCCATTTTTAATTTCTTGGCAATTTTGGAATTGATCCAACTAGAAGAAATCGGAATTATTGTAGGAGAAGGGATGAATAATTTTTGGATATACAAAAAAGAAAAAACAGACGTTGACCCAGAAGGAATCGAGTGATGATATTATCCTAGCGGAAGATGATTTCAGCAAAGAAGAGGAGGAAGTTCTGAAATCCATCAAGATGAATCGCATCATCATTCCCATCCTGTTGGGATTGGGGGTGGTTGGCTATATGTTATATAAGAACTGGGACAGCGAATCTTTCCAAGCGATTAAGTGGGATAATCATACTTTTTTCTGGATTGGAATGGCTGCTTTTTTGATGGTCTTCCGACATCTTGCTTATGCGTTCCGTCTTAGAATCATGACGGACAATTTCTTTTCTTGGAAAAAAAGCATCGAACTTATTTTTATTTGGGAATTCAGTTCTTCTGTTTCCCCTACAAGTGTAGGTGGCTCGGCGGTGGCTCTTTTTGTTTTATCACAAGAAAAATTAGGTGCAGCAAAAACGACGGCTCTCGTCATTTATGCCATTGTATTGGATACGGTTTTCTTTTTGACGACCATTCCCCTCATGCTTTTGATTTTTGGAGGGGGCATCGTTCCTAAATTAGAAGACCTCGCTTTTGGGAGCTGGACTTTTTATGTCACCTTCATTATTATGGTGTTGTATGGTGCGTTCTTCTTTTATGGATTGTTTTTCAGTCCTAAGAATTTTAAATCCATTGCTCTTACCCTTACTAAACTACCATTCTTAAAACGATTTCGGGAAGGGGCTAGAGAATTGGGTGATGATATTATTGTTGCATCCAAAGAAATGACCAAGAGAAGTTGGGACTTCCACTTGAAGGCTTATCTTTCTACCGCCTTGGCTTGGTCTACTCGGTTTTTTGTATTGAATTGTCTCATTATCGCTTTCGCCAATCCAGAAATTATTTCTTTGTCTTTTTGGTCGCAGACCGAACTGTATGCCAAGCTTCAATCTTTATTTGTGATTCTTCTTTTACTGCCTTCTCCGGGTGGGGCTGGCTTTGCAGAAGTGGTATTCGGTGGGTTCTTGATGGATGCCGGTTATGGGTTTACGAAATCCGTTACCATTATTATTGCCATGATTTGGAGGCTTCTTTCTTATTATCCTTATTTAATTGCCGGAGCTATTATTATTCCTTGGTGGTTGAGTGCCCGCTTGGCTGAAAGGAAACAACGAAAATTGGAAAAACAGAAAGGAGAATAGTTGCCATTTCATTTACTTAACCGCCAACGAAAAAATAAGCCAAATAGCTGTTATAATAGATGTTATTATCATATAGGAAAGATAAGACATTACTGTTATCAACGATCCTTTTAAAATTCCGTTTTTCCAATCCAATGAAAAAATATATTTGAATGTTATTAAAATATATACCATCGTGAATACAGTAATTAATGTATTGGCCAAGTTTCCATTAAATGAATAAAGAAATAAAAAAGGAATACAAAGAAAAGTGTAGTTACCCGCTACAAACAAGTTGATGGCCACATGCTCCATGTAATACCATTTCTTAAGCCTTGTGTTATAAATAAGATGTGTGAAAAAAGCAAAGACAGGTACACTTAAGAGCATGATGACATTCATGTACTTACTCATCAACTCCATCATTATCCCTATCTTTTCATTAATAAACTTGTCAGTCTCGCTATTTCCCTTTCCAAATGGTGATGTAGGAAACATATTTTCCATATCCACAAAATAATACATGATCAACGTGTATATCGTTACCGCCAGAAATGAATATTTAATAGGATCCATGTACTTTTTCCGTTCTGTTGTAAAAAGGTATTCTTCTGTGGCTTTTTTAGGTTTTAGCAGAAACTCTTTGAATGTGAAAAAGACACCTTTTTCTAGATTCAGCACAGAACGAATTGAAGCAAGGATATGCTTGAGTGTTATTCTTTCGACTTCGGGATTTACGGGTGTCATATCTTGATTTTTTAATTGATTTCGGGTAAGCCGAACCATGTTTGTAATTGTGGATATTTATCTTTTGTGATTTGAATGAGTAATGGATTTTTTTGAGGATCGAGCCATTGCAATAAGGACATCATATTTTCACGAGTTGTTGCAGTACAACCATGAGTGGGTTTGCCTTCCCCTCTCCAAATATGTATGATGATGCAGGAACCGTCGCCTGCTTCTACGGGAGTATTATGTTCTACAAAAATTCCTAGATCATATAAATCATCCTTCCTCAGCATTTCTTCGGCTGAGGTCCAATCTTTTTTTACTTTATCTGTACTCACAATTTTATTATAGTGTTCCGATTTTACATCATCGACACAATAGAAGTTGTCTGCTACATCCAAAAAAGATAATTTGACGCCTTTCTCCCTCATTTCTTCTTGGGTTGCATTGCCAAATGCTGCACCAATATTGAAAATACCTGCGGGGGTTTTACCATCTCCTTCTTTTTTAAAAATGCCTCGTTTCACATTATCGCTCAAGGCTCCTCCCTTTCCCCATGCCAAACCCGTTTTACCTATGGACACCGGATATGGTTCTCCTAATGATTTCCATTGTTCGTTTTCTATTTCAAAACGATATAATTCTCCTTCAATCGTTGTGTCATCCGGCACTAAGGTTATCATGATTTGATGGCTTCCTTTTAAAGGAGTCCATAGGGGTTTTTGTCCGTGTTTAAAACCGAATTCTTTTGGATCTTGTTCTGGCATTTCGATTTCTGTTTGAATATGGGCGGGTTCTTTTTCCTTCTCCGGTTTTGATTCTTTTGGAGCCGGGTTGCAAGCACTCCAAACGAGTAAGAAAAACAATATTTTTTTCTTCATGGCTGATTTAATTTCCAATCTAACTTATAGCTCATAACCATTAAGGATTCACCCAAAACTTTGCTTCATCCAAATTGGTTCCATAATGATAATCCGAATGTAAAACTACAGGTTGCACGGCTTTCAGATTCACATCATTTTGCAATTTTGTAACTGTTGGCGGCATTAACGAATCTGTTCCGGTAAAATTGATTCCTTCTGCAAGTTGGATGAGGGAGTGCATCAGAATCGAATTGGCTGTTCCGGATAAATAAGGTGTAAATTCTGTTTGTTTTTGAATTCTCAATTCGTCTTCGTGATATAAATCGGTTGTATTGATTAGTTTTTGATCCGTCAATAATTCGGGCCAATGCCTCGTAAATAAAATCGGATAATGTTGATGTCCTTTTTCAAAATGAGCATAGGTTAATTGAGCGAGGTTGATGATTTTTTCGGGAATCAATTTTCCTTCGGGTTTGAGGAATTGTCTCAGGTGTTTGAATATTTGTACTTGGTATTCGTTGGCACAATAAATACTCATGAGTTCCCCAATGACATAATCCAATTTTTCGGGAATTTCGATTTTCATGGCATCGCCTACAATGAATTCTGTTTTATGAGTCCATCCATTCCTAGATAATTCTTTTTTGATGAATTCCGTTAGATTAGGATTGTATTCTATGAGGTATGCTTTTTTTACGTGAGGGAGAAAATGCTTGGTAAGAGCCAGCGTCCCTACTCCGGCTTCGCAAACTACCGCATCTTTTAAGTTATTGTATTTTTCAAAGGCTTTGATGTAGGCTCCAACCCGCACTTTGTCGGTTTCCATCACTTTGTAATAGATTTCCGGGAAACCATAATGATCCGGATTAAAGGTTTGGGCATCTAAAAGAGCATATTTGAGGTTTTCAAAATTATCAATGACTTTATACAGTAATTCCATGGCTTAAAAATTTTAAAGCCCAATATCCCTTTTTCTAATGGGAATTACAAAAGAAGATCGATAAGGAATGTGAAAATTTAGATGGGAATGGGTAGTGTGAACAAAATTTTAGTGCCTTTTCCTATTTCGGATTCGACCCAAATTTTACCATTGTGTTGCTCTACGATTTTTTTACAAGTAGCCAAGCCTATTCCAGAACCTTCGTATTCGGTGTTGTTGTGGAGCCTTCGAAAAATTTCGAAGATTTTTTCGTGATACTTTTGCTCTATTCCTATTCCGTTATCTTGAATGGAGAATATATATTTGGTTCCGTTCTGCTTGTAATCTATGTTAATGGTTTTTTCCTCGTTTTTATTGTATTTGATGCCATTGCTGATAAGGTTTTGGAAGAGACGGGTCATTTGGATTTTATTGGCACTCACTTCTGGTAAGTCCTTAGTGTTCAATACTACATTTTCTTCTTCTAATGCTGTACGTAAATTATCTGCCGCCAAAATTACGGGGTCAGAAAGGTCTATGATTTCTTTCGTTTTATTTCTAGAATGAACTCTAGAATATTCCAATAATTCTGTAAGCAGGGCATCCATTCGTTTCGATGCATCATCAATAAAATGAATGAACTCACTTCCTTTTTCTCCGAGAACTTCTCCATATTTTCGTCCCAACAAACCATTAAATGAGCGGATGGTTCGGATGGGTTCCCTCATGTCATGTGATGCAACGTAGGCAAATTGTTCCAATTCTTTGTTGGAATGTTCGAGTGCTACATTTTGTTCTTCAATAATTTTGTTTTTCTGAGCTAATAATGAAATAGTAGTTTTTAATTTGGAATAGGAATATCCCAAAATCAAGGTGAATAACAACATTAATCCGACTATATATAAAGTGGCCTTGTACTTGAATTGCTGTACCTCTTGGTCCTTTTGCAGTAATTTTATTTGCCGATCTTTCTTAGAAACCTCATAATGAACCCTCGATGATTCCATTTTCATTAATGAAGTTTCATTAATGATTTGATCTTTTGTATTGATATATTTCTTTAGGTAATCATTGGCTTTTTTGTGGTTTCCTTTCAGGAGGTGTAATTCTGCACAAAGTTCATATATTTCCACTAATCGGGGTTTCGAATTAATTTTTTCAGCTATTTTGAACGCTTCTTCCAGATGGTATTGAGCCTTATCATAAGATTGTTGTTCCACGTATATTTGTCCCAAAGTCCGATGGGTTCCACTAATACCCCATAAATCTTTAATTTCATTTTTCAACTCCATAGAAAGTTCCGCAAACTTTATGGCATTCTTGAAACTGTCCATCATCAAAAAATCAGATGCCAGATTATGGTAGGCATAAGCAACACCTGTTTTATATTCCAGACTATGTGCAATTTGTAAGGACTTATTATTATATAAAATGGCTGAATCTAACATGTCCATTCTATTATAAGTCGAACCGATAGCTGCTAAGCAAGAGTACAAGGAAAACGAATCTTTCTCGGTTACATTCAGTTCATATGCTTTTTGATAAGAATCTAAAGCTCTTTTGTAATTTTCTTGAAAAAAAAGGATGGACCCTATTTCATAATTTGCTCTTGTTACCCCTGAAACATCATGAATGGATTCACTAATATTAAGACTTTGCAATTGGTAGGAATAAGCTTGTTCTAAATCTCCCAAATAACGGGAAGATTGAGCCATCTTGATAAAGATCTTTGCTTTTTTCTTGGGCTTGGTGTCTGGGGATTGTAATAAATACTCATTTAAACTTTCTATGGTTTTGGGGTATTGATTGGTAAAAAAATAATTATACCCTAAATCGTAATAAATTTCAGCATCCTTTTTTATTCCTCTTGGTTTTTCCTTCAATCGATTTTCGATTGCCTCATATAGAGATAAAGAATGTTTATATTTTTCATCATTGTAATAATCATGGGCTTGTTTCCAAAGAGAGTCAACAGAAATTCTTGTTAGTAAAAAATCTTGGATTTCATCCATGACCAAGCTATCCTTATCTCCTGCCAATAGAGTAAGATGACCTAAAAATAGAAAAGTTAATATAGTTAGATAGTGTTTGATATCAGGTTCTTTTTCTACACCAAAAAAGGCAATTGTTAGAAGCAATTGCCTTTTTGGTATGGTTTAATTATTTCATACGAAATGATACAATTAATGTTCCAAAAATAATGGGTAATTAAACAGATGTTATCCATTAGGTTTCTTTATCATCCTTCTTACCTCCTGGTTCATAAGGAGGGGGACAATTTTTAAATGGATCTTTTTCTCCAGAACCCCAGCCACGACCTTTGATTTGACCTAATTCCTTTTGAGAAATTATTCTCCACTTCTTTTTTGATTCGATCGTTCTCATAATTCAATAATGTTTTAATTGTGTGTAAAAAAAATGTAATTCATTCTGATTGGATTCACAATTCAAGCATAATTACGGATGCTTTTAATTATCCTCTCCTCGTTTCTTTGTCATCTTTCTCGCCACCAGGTTCGTAAGGTGGTGGATCACTCTTCTGACTATTTCCTCCGCGACCTTTAATCTTTGATAAAAACTGTTTAGAAAGAGTCTTTGATTCAATTCTTTTCATAGCTTACATGTAATGTTTAAATGTGATACAATAAATGTGATAATCAATTCGAGGACATTATAGGGGGAAGATGCAAGTTATTTCAAACACACAAATGCGTTTTATGTGACAATATTTTAATGCAAAAAGAATACCAAAAAACATAAACAATCCTAATTGCTAGGCAAAAAGGGTTTGCTTGTTGTTAATTTTGTGACAATTATTCTGTCTCAAAACCATGAAAAATCCCACTTATAACGTTTGAATAAGTTCATTACATGGCGTGAATTCGAAACAAATCAGGCAAAAGACAATTTTATGTTTTTTAATGTTTATTCCCATTAAAATGAAAATAAAAAAAATGTGTATTGAAAACTTAATTCTATTTGGAATAATCTTTGTAAAAAATTATATTTGTAGAAAGAGTCCCCCCTCTACTTTCCAATTGAAACCATTCCCTCTATACAACTTTTTTACACCCAACCACATAAATACTAAAAAACAGCAATTTTCAAGGCAATATTAAAACTTATACTGAAATGTTGGTATTATCAATTATGGCAATGGTATTCTTGTTTGGTGGAGGAATGCTAGTTGCATCTAAATTATCTGCTGGGAAGCGATAATCGCACACCTAATTTATTTTCTTGTTTTTTCTGTTGTGCTTCCTGTTTCGGGAAGGGGTTGTTTATATTTGAATAAATTTTAAATAATTGAATCGACCCACTGTATTCATCAGCAGAGACAAATCGTCCTTATCCATTTTTAATGAAATGGATAAAAAGGGTGAGATACTTTTAAAAGGATATTCCCTCTTAGAGTTTTCTTCCATGCATTTTGATACCATTCCGGATAGTGATTGGATATTTTTTTATAGTAAGAATGCTGTAAAATTTTTCAGTAAAAAGATAGACAGATCCACTATTCAACGTCCTTGTGCATGCATGGGCATAGGAACGGCTAAATTTGCCCAAGAATTGGGTTGGAATGTAGAATTTGTAGGCAAAGGATCTCCTCATGAGATTGCGTTAACTTTTTTGGGGAAAGCTAAAAACAAAAGGGTATTGTTTCCACGAGCATTGCATTCCAAAAAATCCATCCAAACTCTTTTGGAAAATGAAATTACTTTTTTGGATTTGGTCGTGTATGAAAATAAAAAGAAAAAGAAATTCCCTCATCCTCATGCAGACTTTCTTATTTTCACCAGCCCCTTGAATGTAGAAGCTTATTTGGATCTCTACCCTTTAAAAGATGAAAGCATTATGGCTATCGGCACGACCACCGAACAGAAATTATTAGAATATTCTCTAAAAAATGTTCTTGTTTCACCGGAACCCAACGAAAAAGCTTTAGCTGATTTTCTTCAGCAATTATTATAATTTAATCCACTTTTTTATTCGGGTTCTTTTAGCGTCGGAAATAAAATAAATTCCTTTATCTAAATGTCCGATTTCATTCACTCCTGCCTTTAAAGGAATAATTTTCTGTCCCAAGATATCTGATAAATAGAATGAGATGTTTTCTTCTGAGTGAATGACTAAGAATTCATTTCCCGGATTGGGATAGACCTTCCATTCTTTTTCCTGAACAATTGGTTTTGTATGAACCAAATCAGTCGATTTAATCCAAAAGGCATCGTAACTTTTGCTATTGTAGGTTGTTCCATTTAAATTCAAGGAGCCGAAAAATTCTCCTCCTAGAAAAAATTCACCATTCGAATTGGATAATATGTTACGGGAAATTCCGATTCCATTTCCTGAAATAGATTGAAGGTTTAAAGTGTTCCCCATTCCATCAAGAATTACAAGAAAAGGGTCGAACAAATCTGATGCGGTTATAGTGATCTCTCCCCAATTTGTTGTGCCATTAAAATAGCCGGTTACATAGATTAGATCATGATTAAAATGAATATCCAAAGGGAAATCGTCTCCTTGCCCTCCATAAGATTTACCAAAAATGATTTCTCCGGAAGGATTTAATTGGAGTAGAAAAACATCTTGATCCAAACCATCACTTTGTATTTCCCAGCCATTTCCGTCGGTCATAACACCATTGTAATTTCCTAATAAAAGGATGTTCCCGTTAGGAAGCAGTTCCAGTCCTTGGACTTCTTTTTCTAGCACGCCACCAATTTGTTTGCCCCACAAAAAATGACCCGAAGAACTTATTTTGGCAAGAAAAGCATCATGAGTCGCTGTTTGCGTTTCCAAGAAATCATTATTAAATTGTATGGCTCCTTTAAAATGCCCAGCAAGAATAATTTCATTGTCTGAAGTTGCCTGGATGGTTGTCGATCTTATAATACCGGATAGACCTGCCCTTTCTGCCCAAATTAAATTCCCTTCACTATCGAATTTTGCTACGAACAAATCTCCCTCATCGCTCCCCGCTTCCAAAAAAGTATTTTCTATTTTGAGGCTGTCTAAAAAATAACCGGTAACAATAATATTGTTGTTATTATCATGAATGACCTCTCCACTAATATTCAATAAACGACCATCTATTGATTTTGCCCATTTTACTTGACCATCCGAATCAAATTGGCTTAAAAATAATCCTTGGTTGCTAAAATGGGACTGAAGATTGATACCCCCCATTTTTGTTTCTCCGATATATCCTCCATAAAAGGTAATGTCGTTCTTTCCATCCAGGAGCATATCCGTTATCCACTCCTCATTCTCTCCCCCTATCGCAAACAGATGCGACAAAACTCCTTCTTGAGTATAAATTCCACAATACACATCTTCTTCTCCCTGAGCAATTACGCTTTGTCCTTGGATTTCCAAGTTGGATTGAAATTGCCCCGCAATGACCAAATTTTCATCTATTGTGAAATGTATCGCATCCAAAGATTCGTTTATTCCTTCATCACTTCCAATCATTTCGATAACATTCCAAGCTTGGGAATAAAGCAAAGACGAAAGTCCCAGAAATATCATTAATACAAAATTCCTAATCATAATTTATTTTTTGACCCTACAACTTCTTATCTTGAATCTCTTCTCTTGAAAAATAAAGTCTATTAACCGCTTTTTAAATAAGTTTCATCAAAATAAGAGTTCATGAAAAATAATCTACTTTATCTATTATTTTTTTTAGTTGCTTATCATACTAACGCACAAGAAACCATTTCGGGTACACTCAATCACGATGGATTAACCCGGAATTATCGTTTATATCTTCCTTCAGCTTTTCAAGAAGGAGCCAACGATCTCCCTTTGGTTTTCAATTTACATGGTTTAGGGTCTTCTGCATTAGAACAAGAATTTTATACCGGAATGAAAGATGTAGCGGAGGCCAATAATTTCATCGTATGCCATCCCGACGGAATAGACAATTCATGGAATGTCGGATTTGATCCGAATAGTAATATTGATGATGTTGGATTTATTGATGCCTTAATTGATGAAATTTATCAACAATATGGATTTAATTGGAAGAAAGTCTATTCAACAGGTATGTCTAATGGAGGGTACATGAGCTATAAATTAGCTTGCGAACTTACAGATCATATAACGGCCATTGCGTCTGTTACAGGAAGCATTGTTCCGCCAGAAATCAATAGTTGCAATCCTTCGAGAGCTGTCCCGACCATGCAAATACATGGTACTTCAGATTCTGTTGTCCCTTATGATGGTTCCAATTTCGCTATGGCTCAAGAAGATTTGGTGGCTTGGTGGGTCAATCATAACGGATGTACATCCGGAGAAGTGGTTACAGATGTCGTCGATATGGATATGACAGATAATTGCACTGCCGAGCGATATGAATATAGTTCTTGTAATGATGATGTGAAAGTAGAATTCTATAAAATTACAGGAGGGGGACATACTTGGCCCGGAGTAGCTATTGACATTCCGGACCTCGGTCCTACAAATCGAGATTTCAATGCCTCCGAAACCATCTGGGAATTTTTCAATCAATTCGAATTAACGGGAACATGGGTGTCATCAGAAAATATCAATGAGGCAATTCAATGGAATATTTCTCCTAATCCTTTTTCGGATTATTTGGTTTTAGATATCCGAGCAATGTCCATTACATATATAGAAGTGTTCAATGCTTTAGGGCAAAGAGTTTTGGAACGATTCAATGATCAAGATTCCAACATTGTTCTTGATACTCAAAATTGGAACAAGGGTACTTATATCCTTCAAGCAAATACGGAGAAAGGTATTCTTACCCAAAAAATCATAAAGCAATAAAGCTGGTTTATCATTAAAAAATTCTAGTAGCCATATTTTGTTTGTTCAAGCACCTCGACTTCGTTGCTCCTCTGAAACAGGGCTATCCCAATAGTTTTGGGGTAGCTTTACAAGTAGCACCTCGCTGTACCAAAATGGCTAAGCCGCCTTCCATAAAAACATGTTGTAATCACATTTAATAATGTCAGCACTAAAAACCAAAATAGAATTTTTAAAAGGGGTTGGTCCTACTAAAGCCCAATTGCTACAAACCGAATTGGGTGTTTTTACTTTCGGGGATTTTGTCATGCACTTTCCGTTTCGTTATGTGGATAAAACCAAATTCCATCGGATTCGGGATATTGGTCCGGGCATGGATGGCGAAAATGTCCAACTCAAAGGAACATTGAGGCGGATGGAAACAATGGGCAATGGAAGAGCCAAACGTTTGGTTGGGCGGTTCAGAGATGAAACCGGAGTAATTGAATTGGTCTGGTTCAAAGGAGCGAATTGGATCCAAAAAAGTTTACAGACCGGTGTCGAATATGTCGTGTATGGCCGGGTGAATGATTTCAAAGGAAGAATCAGCATCCCTCATCCGGAAATGGAACCTTTGGCAGAAAACCAAGCCAAAAAAGCTTTGACATTAGCTCCCGTTTATCCGAGTACAGATAAATTAACCAACAAAAATCTGGATGCTAGAGGGCAACGGAAATTAATGGCGGTTTTGATGAATAAAATCACCCCTGAAGATCTCCCTGAAATCCTGCCTCAATATATTTTGGAAAAAATGAAATTCCCAAGCAGATATACTGCCATTCGGCACATACATTTCCCCAAGAATCCGATAGAATTAAGAGCCGCCACTCATCGCTTGAAATTTGATGAATTATTTTTTCTCCAACTCCGGCTCCTCCAACTCAGGAAAAAAAGAAAGGGAGCTTTAAAAGGGTATCCCTTCACCCAAATCGGAGATTATTTCATGGGATTTTATAAGGAAAAAATTCCCTTCGAATTAACAGGAGCACAAAAAAGGGTTATCAAAGAAATCAGGAAGGATCTGGGACAAGAAAAACAAATGAACCGTTTGCTACAAGGAGATGTAGGAAGTGGAAAAACAATGGTGGCTCTCATGACCATGCTCATGGCGTTGGACAATGGTTATCAAGCAGCACTGATGGCGCCCACAGAAATTCTAGCCCAACAACATTACCAATCCATCAGTGATTATGTGAAAGGAATGGGCATTAAAATCGGATTTTTATCCGGAAGTGTGAAGGGGAAGAAAAGAAAGGAATTGCTTAAATTTTTGGCAGACGGTGATATTGATTTCGTCATAGGAACTCATGCCTTATTGGAAGATCCGGTCGAGTTCAAAAATTTGGGTCTGGCGATTACCGACGAACAACATCGCTTCGGTGTGAAGCAACGTTCCAGATTGTGGAAAAAAAGCAAGCCTTATCCGCCCCATATTTTAGTCATGACGGCTACGCCGATTCCCAGAACTTTAGCCATGACGATTTATGGTGATTTGGATGTTTCTGTAATTGATGAATTGCCGCCCGGAAGAAAAGAAGTGAAAACCATTCATAAATATGAAAGCGGTCGCTTGCGGGTGTTTGGTTTTATGAGAGAAGAAATCGAAAAAGGACGCCAAGTATATGTGGTGTATCCCTTGATAGAAGAATCCGAGACCTTGGATCTGAAAAACTTAGAAGAAGGTTTCGATTCCATCAGCAGGGATTTTCCAAAACCCAAATATCAAATTAGTGTGGTGCATGGTCGGATGAAACCGGCAGATAAGGATTTCGAAATGCAACGTTTTATAAAAGGTGAAACGCAAATCATGATTGCCACTACGGTAATCGAGGTAGGGGTGAATGTTCCTAATGCAACCGTTATGGTGATTGAAAATACAGAACGGTTCGGTTTGTCCCAACTTCACCAATTAAGGGGAAGGGTAGGACGTGGAGGCGATCAATCCTATTGTATTTTGATGACAGGCAATAAATTATCCAACGATTCCAAACAAAGAATACAAACCATGTGTGCTACCAACAATGGTTTCGAAATTGCCGATGCCGATTTGAAACTGAGAGGCCCGGGAAATATTGAAGGGACCCAGCAAAGTGGGATGCTCAATTTCAAGATTGCTGATTTGGCACAAGATGGTGAAATACTTCAGACCGCCAGAGAAATTGCCCAACGCATTTTAGAAGATGATCCTAATTTTGAAAAGCCTCACCATTCACCCATTAAAAATTATATGGTGCATTATGCGAAAAAGGTAAAAGGCTGGAGTAGGATAGGATAATATTGTGGAATAGAATCTATTTTACAAAATCCCTTTTCATGGAGATAATTATTTTTAATTTTGCCCATCATTTTCACTTAAAGGAATTTCAATATGGCCAATGGATTATTAAAAGGAAAGAAAGGAATTATTTTTGGAGCTTTGGATGGTAAGTCCCTCGCCACAAAAGTTGCCGAACGTTGTGTAGCAGAAGGAGCAGAAATTGTCTTGACCAATGCCCCTGTCGCTTTTCGTTTCGGAGAGATACAAAAATTGGCAGAACGCCTCAATGTCCAAGCTATCCCTGCCGATGCTACATCCCTAGAAGATTTAAGCAATCTTATATATCAATCCATAGAGATATTAGGAGGTAAATTGGATTTTGTACTGCACTCTATTGGTATGTCCATTAATGTAAGGAAGAAAAGAGCCTATACCAATTCCAAATATGATTGGATGCAAAAAACCTTTGATATTTCTGCCATCTCCTTTCATAAATTGATGCAGACCTGTTACGAAAAAGATGCGATTAACGACTGGGGTTCTGTTCTAGGGCTCACGTATATTGCCGCCCAACGAACCTTCCCCGATTATGGAGAAATGGCAGAATCAAAATCGTTGTTAGAATCCTTTGCCCGAAGTTTTGGATACCATTATGGAACCCGTAAAAAAGTCAGGGTCAACACCATTTCACAATCGCCTACCAAAACCACCGCCGGTGGAGGAGTGAAAGGTTTCGATGTCTTTTTCGACTATGCCGACAAGATGTCTCCTTTGGGCAATGCACCCGCCGAAGCTTGTGCCGATTATTGTGTATTCATGTTTTCTGATTTATCCAGATACATTACCATGCAGAATCTCTATCATGATGGAGGCTTCAGTAATATGGGCATGAGTCCGGCCGTTTTGGATTTGGGAGAGGAATAGCATGGCGATTAATGAAGAGGGTATCAATACCACAAAAACTCTTTTCTCGTTATGGATTATGGAAAATTGATATGCCTTTCATGAGATCTTTACTTGTTCTACTTTTTTTATTGATGTGTGTTGTCGCACCGGCTCAGCTTGGGGCTCAGAAACCAGAAAGGGGTGGGGCTGATGATAGCGGAGTGGGTTTGGAAAGAAGGGACTCGAATAAAGTAGCAGAACATATTTTTTCTCCTCCCGATTCTTTGAAGATATCTATTTATGGTTCTCAAAAACCCGAAGAACATCGATTTTATCCGGATTCATTATTAGGACATGATTTACATCAACCCGATCCGATTCGTCGGCAATTGTTGGATTATTCTTATTTAGGCAGTTTAGGAACACCCGCCCGACCTACTTTTTTAGAAGTCAAGGAACGAAGGGGTTTGAACATGGGTTTCCATCAATTCGATTTATACGACAGACCTGTAGATTCGATCCGCTATTTCAAAGTGAACCGAACATTTACAGATGTGTCTTATGCCCAGGGAGGCACAAAAAATGATTTTATTGTTAAAGCATTATTTACAAGAAACCTAAAACCCCAATGGAATTTTACTGCAGATTATCAACGGATAAGCCACGTCGGATTTTATACCCATCAAAAATCGAGACACACGGCTTTTACAATGAATTCTTCTTTTCAACACAAGAAAAAAAGATATAGGGGCTTTGCTAGTTATTCGTATAATGATTTCCAACAAGAAGACAATGGAGGTATAACTACCGATTCCTTATTTGATGTGGATTTTTATTCGGATAGAACCAATATTCCTGTTTTTTTAAATACAGCAAAAACAAGAAATGACGGACATATTTTATCCTACACCCATTATTATGAATTATTAAAACCTAAACAAGACAGTCTAGGACAAAAAGAAGGAAGGCATTTAACCTTAGGTCACCAACTATATGTCGCCCCTGAAAAATATAAATTCTTTGATAAGAATCTGGAGGAAGATTCTACATATTATGAACATCTTCAAATAGATGATAGAGGGCTCCGACATTTTTTAAAATGGACGACCATCGAAAATATTTTTAAAGTTTCTACATTTAAAAATGAGAAAAATAAATTGCAACCCCGCGATTTATTATCCTTTGGAATTACCCAACAATTTCAAAAAATAAAACAAGAACCCATCGACACTTCATACTATGCGTTATTTGTTTTTGGGCAGTGGGATTATCGACCCACATCTTTTTTAAAAATAAATTCATACGCACATTATGGAATAGGGGGGGCGACAAATGAGTATTTAATTAAAGGAGAATTAGAAATCAATTTAAGTAAATTAGGTGCGATTCATGCAAGAATTTTAAACCAACGTTTCTCTCCGGATCTTTTGCAAGAAAGATTATTTATTTCAAAACGAGAAATATATAATAACGATTTTAAAAAACCGATTACAACATCCCTCCACGCATCATATCATTTGCCGGTAACAAAAACAAAAATACATGCAAAATATCATTTACTGACGAATTATATTTATTACGATACTTTAGGGTATGCCCAGCAAGCAGAACCTACATTAAATATCCTCCAACTTATTTTGGAGCAAGGCTTTAAATTTGGTATCATGGGGATGGAAAACACATTCGCATTACAAACCGCAAATGATGACTTTATCCGTGCTCCCCGTTTGATGACAAAAAACAGTTTGTTTTTTGAAGGCCGGATTTTTAAAAAAGTAATGTTAGCCAGAATAGGTTTTGATTTCCGACTGAATACATCCTATTATGCAGATGGTTACCAACCGGTAATAGGACAATTCCATCTTCAGGATAAAGAACTGCTGGGCTGGTATCCCGCCTTGGATTTATTTTTTAATTTCAAGGTGCAGACGTTTAGGGGCTTTGCTAAGTTAGAGAATATGTCGCACTGGTTTACGAAAAGAAGATATTATTCTACCCCTGGTTATCCGATGCCCGAGGCTCATTTTAGATTTGGAGTGACTTGGCGTTTCATAGATTAAAAACAAGCAATTTTTCAAGGAAATGGAAAAAGAAATCAGAATAAGAAAAGCAGAAAAAAAAGATTTGTTGGCTATTTACAACCTTGTGAAAGAATTGGCTGTCTATGAAAATGAACCCGATGCCGTAACAGCAACATTAGAAGATTACCAAAAGGATTTTTCTGATAGGGTTTTCCAGTCCATTGTCGCAGAAAAAAATGAGGAAGTAATAGGAATGATGTTGTATTTTATGGCCTATTCCACTTGGAAAGGAAAAATGATGTACTTGGATGATTTTGTAGTCAATGAAAAATACAGGCGTCATGGAGTAGGGCAAAAATTATACGATGCTTTTCTAGACATTTGTGAAAAAGAAAAAGTAAAATTAGTGAAATGGCAAGTCTTGGATTGGAATAAGCCTGCCATTAAATTTTATGAAAAAAATAATACAACCATAGAAAAAGGTTGGCTTAATGTAAAAAAAATAATGTAACTCCATGCAAAAAGAAATACAAGCAGCAGAATGGATAATGATTTTTGTCGGACTTTTTCTTTTGATAAAAGGATCTGAACATTTGCTTGTATTTAATCGAATTTTTCAAGCCTATTTTTTTCTGTTTACATTTGGTATTTCTTTTTGGATGGCTGCCCGTTATTATAAAAGGTACAAGAAAAAAAATATTGTTGTTTTTCATATTAAAGAAAAAGAAAAGCTTACCAATTCCTTGGTCATTAAAAGCTTGCAATTATTAATGATTGTTTCTTTCGGAATTGCCTATTATCAAGAACATTGGATGTATATTCCGGTTCTTTTTTCTTTTTTTATTTTCCTATTCCAATTAGGGAAAAATGGTCGACCAAAAATTGTTTTCCAGCATCCGAATATTTATCGAGATGCTATTTATTTCGAAAATTTAGAACCTACTTCATTTAGCATAGGAGAAGATGTGGTTACCATTCATGGAAAATCAAAAACCATCGAAATTGATTTGGATAAATTGGACGAAACCCAATTTAAAAGAGAAATCGAATTCGAAGAAAATCAAATTTTAGACGATGTACTTCTTACAGAAAATGAGAATGAAGTGATACGAACCTTCAAGCAAGAAATTATCCAATTGGCAGAAAAATTACAATTACCCATACAAATAGAGCAAGAAGTCACCTCTAACGCTTAATCATTATTTTCCAACGTATAATCATTCATTTCAGGCAGTACCCTTATATTTCAATTCGGATTGATTAAATTTGTAACCTGATGTACTTTGAGTAAAAAAGATCAATCATGACGAATCAAGAATATAGAGCTGAAAATATGCCCAAATACAAAAAATGGATCCGCTTTATGTGGCTGTTTTGGATTTTGGGAGTGATAGGGGCATTTTTATTTTTCTTCATCCTTTCAGGGAGCGATGATTTACCCTCAACCAAAGAATTGCAGAATCCTAAAAATAATCTCGCTACCGAAGTGTTGGCATCGGACGGTTCGGTGATTGGTCGCTTTTATGTCGAAAATAGGGTTAAAATTGGTTATGAAGCTCTACCCGATCATTTGGTAGATGCCTTGATTGCCACAGAAGACAAAAGGTTTTACAACCATGCAGGCATAGATTTGGAAGCCCTCGGAAGGGTGATGAAAGGCTTGGCAATGGGATCGACAGATCAAGGGGGTGGTTCAACCATTACCCAACAATTGGCAAAACAACAATATTCTAACCGTTCTTTTTCCGGTGGCAAGATAAGCCGGATGTTCCAATTGGGATTGACCAAATTCAAGGAGTGGATCACTGCCGTCCAATTAGAAAAAAGATATACCAAAGAGGAAATCATTACCATGTACCTGAATGAATTCGATTTTCTCTATGGAGCCGTAGGTATAAAATCGGCAGCAGAAACCTATTTTGGGAAGCCTCCACAAGATTTGGAAATCCAAGAATCTGCCATGTTGGTCGGAATGTTGAAAAACCCTTCCTTATATAATCCATTAAGATTTCCAGAAAAAGCAAAATTGAGAAGAGAGGTTGTACTGAAATTAATGATGGATCAAGGTCATTTTGGTCGTGAAAAATATGATGAATTACGACAAACAGAATTCGGACTCAATTTTTCGAGAAAGAGCCATTCAGAAGGAATAGCCCCTTATTTCAGAGAACAGCTCCGGATGGATGTCAAAAAGATTTTGGCGGAGGAAGCTGCTAAGGGGCGAACAGAGTATAATGTCCATACAGATGGTCTGAAGATTTTCACCACCCTCGATCCACAAATGCAGACACACGCAGAAACGGCAGCAAAGAAAATCATGAAGAAAAACCAGAAATTATTCTGGAAAGAATGGAAAGACAAGGATCCTTGGACATATAAATTGAAAGATACAAAAGATGAAGAAATAGAATTGAGGGTCAATTCCTTCATGAGGATTTTAAAAGAATCGGAACGCTATACCCAACACAAGGTGAAATTTTTGTCAGAAATACTAGAAGTTATCCAAAAAGAACATGATTTATATTTAAAGGATTATGACATCGAACGGATGTTGAAAGAGGAAGAAGAGAGTGGTTATCTTTCGCAATTGGTAAAAAATAATTTTCTAACCAAGGAAAAATCCATCAAGTATCGAAAGATCATGAAGGATGATGCTTGGGATACCTTGAAGGAACAGTATGAAGAATTGCAAAAAGCGGTCGAAAAGGATTTCAAGAAAAAAACCAAAATGAAAATTTTCTCTCATGATGATGAGAAAATGGAAGTAGATACTATCATGAGTCCTTGGGATTCTATTCGTTACATGAGAATGCACCTCCAAACAGGAGTGGTGTCTTTAGATCCTAAATCGGGAGCAATAAGAGCTTGGGTTGGGGGAGTGAATCATAAATGGTTCAAGTTCGACCACGTCAATCTAAATGTAGAACGGCAAGTAGGTTCTACATTTAAACCCTTTGTGTATGCAACGGCAATTGAGCAAATGGGGATTTCTCCTTGTTATAAAGTAGCGGATATTCCTTATACCATCCATAAGGATGAAGGTTGTTTCGAACTCCTGCAAGATTGGACGCCCAAAAATTTTGGAGAATATACAGGTGAAGAATTCTCATTATATAAAGGATTGGAAAAATCAAAAAATACCGTTTCGGCTTATTTGATGAAACAAATCGGATGCTACAAACCGGTAAGGGATTTGGCTCGTGCGATGGGAATAGAAGTGGATCAAGAAAATGTTTATGGCGAACCCCGCGTACCCAAACAACCTTCGATTTGTCTAGGAGCTACCGATTTATCCGTTGTGGAAATGACGGGAGCCTACGCCACGTTTGCCAATCAAGGTGTGCATAAAAAACCTTATTTCATCGAAAGGATTGAAGATCGGAATGGTACTGTCATTTATCAGGAACTAACACCCCCGAAAAAACCGGCACTATCAGCAGATGCCAATTATGTAATGATTGATATGTTGAAACGGGTGGCAAAACCCATTCAATGGCAAATGAAATCCGAAGTAGGCGGCAAAACCGGAACGACGAACCTCCATGCAGATGCTTGGTTCATGGGGCTAACCCCTAATTTGGTGACTGGCGTTTGGGTAGGAGGCGATGATCGATGGATTCGTTTTAGAAATCCGGACTTAGGACAAGGAGGTATTTTAGCGAGACCTATTTTTGTAGAATATATGAAAGGCGTCGAAAAAGATACAACGATTGCTTTTGATACAGAAGAAACATTTGTGAAACCTCCGGGAGAATTGGGTATCCGAATTGATTGTCGAGGTATTTATGGAAATCCTGCCGATGGTGAAGAAGGAATGACCGACACGCCTAGCGGTACGGATACGGATACGGATACGGATGCCAGCGGAGGCTTTGGGGATGAATACGATGATGATGAGGAAGAAGTGGATATGGGTTTCGATATGCCGGAAGCTCCGGAACCGTCGGGTGATGGAGGTACAACGCCCCCTGCCGGCGGAGACGCACCCGTCGAAGAAGAGGAGGACGACTCGGAAGATTTTTAAAAAAAAGCGAGTTGCCAACCATTAGGCAACCCGCTTACATTTACATCGGTGTGTTGTTTTGTTAAGTATTATTTCAACCCTCCTAAAGTTAAATCCTTTGGTAATGGGCTTACATGTATAATATCTGAATATACAATATTTCCTTCTTTTGTAATTTGCATTAAGCGATAATAGCTTTCTATAGAACGGGAAGAATCTATATAATAAGTTACTTCTCCATCCTTGAGCATACTGTTTCTCTCTGAAGTAACAATAGGTTCGAAATTTTCTCCATCATTCGAATATTCGATTTCAAAATAAACCCCTTCCATGTTTCCTTCCCAAGAAATGATGACTTGGTTTTTTACCCACTCGGCATAAAATGAATGCTCAGGTTTATGGTCAGGATGAATGGATGTTGTTGCCTGTGAAATAGAAGTAGACAAAAGAATGGCTGCGAAAATTAGATGAATGATTTTCATGATTTGATAAAAATTACGAATTGTGAATGATAAAAATGTGATAATAAATCTAAAGAGGGGAATGCAAATTATTTCGAAAAGGGAGGTATTGGGTATAAAGAAATAACTGTGCCAAAAAAATGGAAAGTTGCCTTTTGTGGCATATAAATTTTTGAATAATATGGAAGGACGAACCTTAGCGCCTTTTTCTGAAAAAGCCTAAAAGTGCTTTTTCGTAAGACTCATCCGTACGAATAGAAACAATATCTTTTCCTGCTTTCGAAAAAATGGTTTTGAAGTAGCTGACCTTATCTTCGTTGTATTTTTTGTATTGCTCACGAACCTTGCTACTAGAAGTATCAATCCAAAGTTTTTGCCCAGTTTCGGCATCTGCCATACGAATTAAACCTACATCAGGAATGGTTTCTTCCTTCGGATCAAAAATCCGTAATCCGATGATATCATGTCTTTTGGCAGCAATACGGAACGGGTCTTCATAACCTTCGGTCAAAAAATCGGATAAGATGAAACAGATGCTTCTTTTTTTGATGATATTATTCAAGTAAACCAACGCCCCACTCAAGTCAGTCCCTCGGGCATCAGGCTCGAAGTTCAATAATTCACGAATAATTCTAAGGATGTGTTGTTTCCCTTTTTTAGGAGGGATGAATTTTTCGACCTTATCTGAAAAGAAAATCACACCGACCTTATCATTGTTCTGCATGGCAGAAAAAGCAAGAACGGCACTTACTTCTGTAATGAAATCTTTTTTTAGTTGTTCTGTTGTGCCAAACAAGGAAGAACGACTTACATCCACTAAAAGCATAACGGTCAATTCCCGTTCTTCTTCAAAAATCTTAATATAAGGTTCATTGGTTCGGGCAGTCACGTTCCAATCGATATTCCTTACATCATCACCTGGGAAATAATTCCTCACTTCGCTAAACGACATACCTCGCCCCTTGAACGTACTATGGTATTCACCCGAGAACAAGTGTTTACTCAAACCCTTGGTCTTGATTTCTATTTTCCGAACTTTGCGAAGTAATTCGTTCGTATCCATGGGTTACTTGTTTTTCTTTTTTTTCTTCACCCGTTTGATGGGGGCAATATCCAAATATAAAAAAGAAATGGGACTATATGGATTCAAATATTCTTCCATCTCATCATAAGGAATGGTAACGGATTGTCGGCCATAAATGGGATGGAAAACGGTGCTGTAATTAATCCCATTTTCCCGAATAGTGAAATGAGGGAACGATGTAGTGGTAATCCATTCCTTAAAACCGGCATTGGCATAAAGGGGTTTGTACTTGAGCCGCATCAGGGCTTTTTCTAATAGGATTTGATGATATTCCACACCTTCCCTGAAAATATCTTCCAAGCCCACTTTTTCATCATTCAATAAACTATAAGTGAATGACAAATCCTGATGTTCCTCTTCCCAACTTTTGTTGAATGTAATAAATCCACTCACCAAATGTTCTGACATATATTCAATATTGAACCATCCGGCAGCATGGGCAATGGCTCTATCTTCTGGTCCGGGAAATTCACGTTCCTCCTTTAGTTTTTTTACTTGTTCCTTACAAGATATTTTCCATTCACCAACAATATCATTAATAAAAGCATTGAAAGAGGCATTCTTACTTTTCGGAAAAATCACATCATAAGTCGACATATAATCCTGATATTCGATGCAACCCACTGTAATGTGAGATGTCTTGTCAAATTTGACCCGATGTTGTTCACCTTCAGGACTAATCCAATGTCCCAATATTTCAAAACTGGGTTTTTGTATGGAGCCTTGTATCGCACCCAGCTTATGGCAAAGTTCATCAGTTATAACCACCTTGAATTCTGTTTCACTAATCATTCCCCCCTTCAGATGATGGCTCCTATTTTTTTCCTTATACCAAATAATGCCTTTGAGATCCAATTCACTGTTTCTCTGCAAAATGAATTCGACCGTTTGACCCATGATCAAACCTTCATATTTTCTTACCCACTTATTGTCTCCACAATAGGTAGGGAAAACAACTTCATGTTCGACTTGGGAAAGCATCAGCAAACCCGCACGGGTCTTCTCCCGATTAAACCAATGGGCTTTTAACTTGGAAAAATCACCATAGAATTGTCCTTCAAAATGTCCGGTAACCGATTCTTCTGTATCCGTTTCCCTCAATTTGATTTTATCTCCCTTTAGGTTTCCTTCCAATTTGAACCGTTCCTTACTCCGAAGGTAGGTGATGAAACCCTTGCAGTCTTTTCCATCATAAGCAATGATTAAGCCTACATCATTAAGGTCATCAACCCGTCCTTGATAATATTTATACCATTTTATCTTTTTCGGATTTTTGAAAAGTTCAGCCACTTGCCTCTCCGTCGGATTGCCCTGTGCACCCAAATGGGTAGGACTGCCTAATCCTAAAAAGAAGAAAAAAGCAATCCAAGAAAAACGAAGTGTCTGATTTGTCCAAAACATAAATTCTAAGGAACTTCTACCGTGTCTAAAATTTTATTAATAACATCTTCTTGTGTGATGTTCTCGGCTTCTGCCTCATAAGTCAAGCCAATTCTATGCCGTAAAATATCATGACAAATTTCACGGATATCCTCGGGAATGACATAGCCCCTTCTTTGTAGGAAAGCATAGGCCTTTGATGCCATCGCCAAATTGATGCTGGCACGGGGAGAGCCTCCAAAACTAAGGAGAGGTTCTAGTTCGGGCATGCCATATTCCTTAGGGAAACGAGTGGCGAAAACTATATCCGTAATATAAGTTTCTATTTTTTCATCCATATAGACCCGTCTCACCAAATTCCTTGCCTTGATGATATCTTGAGGTTTTACCACTGGATTAACTTTGGGCAATTTATCACCCGACATGATGAGTCGTATGATTTTTCTCTCCTCTTCCTTATTCGGATAAGTGATTTGGACCTTCAACATAAAACGATCGGTCTGGGCTTCCGGAAGCGGGTAGGTTCCTTCTTGCTCGATTGGATTTTGAGTGGCAAGAACCAAGAACGGTTCCTCCAAGTTAAAGGTGTCATTGCCGATAGTCACTTGTCGCTCTTGCATGGCCTCCAATAAAGCACTTTGCACTTTGGCGGGTGCCCGGTTAATCTCATCAGCTAGGACGAAATTGGCAAAAATGGGTCCTTTCCTTACCGTAAATTCACTTTTATTCGGATTGTAAATCAGTGTACCGACAATATCGGCAGGAAGTAAATCCGGAGTGAATTGAATCCGACTAAAATCAGCATCTATACATTTGGATAGGGTTTTGATGGCAAGGGTTTTTGCCAATCCGGGTAAACCTTCCAATAAAACGTGACCTTTC
The DNA here is from genome assembly GCA_020629255.1 of Saprospiraceae bacterium. Lineage (GTDB taxonomy): Bacteria > Bacteroidota > Bacteroidia > Chitinophagales > Saprospiraceae > JAHDCE01. Next base: position 46,546 of record JAHDDR010000006.1, read on the forward strand.
GCCAATAAGCCCAACAACAATCTTTCAATCATGTGGTGCTGGCCGATAATTACTTTAGCGGCTTCTTCTTTCAGACGATCCACAAATTCACTTTCCAAGTAAATTTGCTGATTCAAAGCTTCTATATCTACTGGTTTTTCCATATTGCGATTATATAACATTAAATGTGCCGAAAGGGCGTGAAATTATCAATGATTTTTATTTTTTAAAAATTCGGAGCAAACATTGTGTTTTCTTTAAGGAATCTTCCTTTAATCTTCCCTGTTTTCTTGTACGTACTGAGCAGTAGCATCCAATTCTTCGTAAAAGTCTTTTCCATATTTTCGAATAAGGGCTTCCTTTAAAAACACATAAATAGGTACTTGTTCTTTTTCACCCAAAGAGCAAGCCGCAGAGCAAACATCCCAAACATCATAATTCAAGGCTTCAAAACCAATATCTGGATTCGATTCTATCCGAATGGGGTAGAGATGGCAAGAAATCGGTTTTTTGAAATCTATTTTTCCATCAATATATGCTTGTTCGATGCCGCATTTGGCAATTCCTAGTTCATCATGGATCACAAAGGCACAAGGACCATTGTCGATTAAGGGAGTGCCGAATTCTTCTGCTTCTTTGTAATAGACAGACAAGCCCTGTTCTTGAATGGCTGCTTTCCCTTCTTCGCTCAAATAAGGTTCTATTGTCGGATAAACCTGAGCCAATATTTTTTTTTCTTCATCTTCTAAGGGAGCACCGGAATCTCCTTCAATGCAACAAGCCCCTTTGCAGGCATTGAGATTACAGATGAAATTTTTTTTCACCACATCGTCACTGACGAGTTTATCTTGTATAATTAACATCTTATTGAAGAAGTTAGGATGGAAATTTAATTTAATAGTGTAAACACTTGCCACAAAAATAGGTTAAACTAACTTTGTATGCGAATTAAATGAGCGTCATGTCTACAACAATAGAAACTTTATATCAAACATTCATTAATTATTGGGGAAAACATATCGAGCCGTATAAGGATAAAACGCCGAACCGCTTATATTCCCCCATACATTATGTAGCAGAAGGAGGAGGCAAACGGATGCGTCCGGTTTTTGCCTTAATGGCTGCGGAATTATTTTCAAGTGATCTGGATAAGGCATTGCCTGCTGGTTTTTGTGTAGAATTGTTCCATAATTTCACCCTCCTTCATGATGATATTATGGATGAGGCTCCTTTACGGCGAGGGCGGCAAACGGTCCATGAAAAATGGGATACCAATACAGCCATCCTTTCTGGTGATTTGATGATGATTGAATCATTACGTCATTTATCAGTTATAGATGATGTGGTGTTGAGGGCTCGGATTTCTGAATATTTCCTAGCTGGAGCGGTGGCAGTTTGCGAAGGGCAGCAATTAGATATGGATTTTGAAACGAGGGATGATGTGCTATTGCCCGAGTACATCAAGATGATACAATTGAAAACAGCAGCATTGTTGGCAGAAGGCATGGCAATGGGAGCCGCTTGTGGTGGAGCGACCCCAGAACAGGATGAGGAAATCAGAAAATTTGGATATCTGATTGGAACGGCCTTCCAGATCCAAGATGATATTTTGGATACTTATGGTGACCCAAGTAAGTTTGGAAAAAAAGTAGGGGGGGATATTGCCCAAAATAAAAAGACTTATTTGTACCTGCGGGCATTAGAAATCGCAGATGAAGAAAATAAAAAATTAATCCTTCATCATTATTCGGAAAAATCAGAATTATCAGAGAAAGATAAGATTCAAAAAGTAACTCAAATTTTTGATGAATTAGGAATTAGAGATGAAGCCGAAAAGGAAAAAGAAAGGTGCAAACAAGAGGCTTTCCAATGCTTGGATGCACTAGGTTTCACCAGGGAGAAAACGGAAAAACTGAAGTTTTTTGCTCAAAAATTAGCGGAAAGGGAATCTTAGGTTCTGTTTGAAATGTCACGCTAATGAATGTAGGTTTAAATTTTATTTTTATAATAGGTTGTCAAATAGTGTTTTAATGAATTATTAAAAAATTATATGTAATTTTTAAAGCTGTTACACTATTTTGCTTCATTGGCTTGAAAAGGAGCTGAAATAATTTGTTGGGAGGTATCCTTAAGCTATTTTTATGTTGTATTAAATAAAGACGATTTAAATTTCCATCAACATAAAATCATGTTGATTGGGGGACAGAAACAAAACAAAAAGGTCAGAGAAAAGTCTCTGACCTTTTTTATTTACTAAACAAGGTCATCTAAAAAACAGGCAAAGTGCCACCATAAGCTTTA
>JAHDDR010000172.1 GCA_020629255.1 Saprospiraceae bacterium
CATTGAAATGAAAAATGAATGGCTAAAATAAAATTCACATTTGAAGACAAGGATATTCCTACGGTTATCGTTGAGAATGCGGAAGAAGGATATTCCATTTTAGAAATTGCAGAAGACAACGACGTGCACCTCAATCATAATTGTGGGGGTGTTTGTGCTTGTTCTACCTGTCATGTCTATATAAATAAAGGCGAAGAGCATCTGGAAGAAATTTCTGATAAGGAAGAAGATTTCATCGATCGAGCTATCAACCCCCGCTTGGAATCCCGACTGGGATGCCAATGTGTTCTTCTTTCTGATGATGCGGAAATCGAGGTGGAAATTCCGGATCAATCCAGAATTATTGGACATGAACATTAGTCAAGACAGCTGATCGCTTTCTTGTGACACGTATTGATCAACCATTATTAAAAATATTAGAATACAATGGCTTTTGATGATTTTGACGATATGCCCATCCAGTGGCATGAACATGAAGACATTGCCATGAAGCTTTACGAACGCTTCGGGGATGATTTCAGCGAATCAAAAATTTACAGAATCCGTTTTACCGAACTTTTGGATTGGATCATGGAAATTCCAAATTTCGAAGGGAAACGTGAAGATTGTAATGAAGGACATTTGGAGCAAATCCAAGCCAAATGGGTCTATGAATGGAGGGACAACCAATAATTCGATTCGGTTATGAACGAATTAGAGCGGTTCAAGGATATACAAACCTTTATTTTTGATGTGGATGGTGTACTGACCAATTCCGATTTGATTGTTTTGGAAAATGGCCATCTTCTACGAAAAATGAATGTGAGGGATGGTTATGCCATCAAAAGAGCCATCGAAAAAGGCTATCGGGTTTGTATTATTACGGGAGGGAATTCTTCCGGGGTCGTACAACGGCTCAAGGGTTTGGGGGTGGCAGATATTTATACCAATGTTCGAGACAAACTGGATAAATACGAAGATTATATTTATGCCTACGAACTCGACCCTGCCCACATCCTTTATATGGGCGACGACATCCCTGACTATGAAGTGATGCGAAAAGTGGCTCTCCCCTGTTGCCCTTATGATGCTTCCCGTGAAATTATGGGTATCAGTCGATATGTATCTCCCATTAAGGGCGGTAGCGGTTGTGCTAGAGATGTTATCGAAAAAGTCCTAAAATTAAACGGCGATTGGTTGGATGATCCCAAAGATGTGGAGTTTGAAATCGAGGGCATCTAAAATCGAATAACGATGGTTCGTTCCCTACTAAAATTTTTGCGTTTACCCAACCTTATCATTGTAGGGATTACCCAATATATTTTATTGTATTGTCTTTTATTGCCTTTTTTACAACAGGAAGGTATTTCTCCTGTTTTGGATCATCTACATTTTTTTTTATTTGTATTGGACACTGTCCTTATTACTTTATCCGGAAATATTATCAATGACATTGAAGATTATGAAATTGATTTAATCAATCGGCCGGATAGTGTTTTTGTCTCGAAATACATTTCTGTACAACAAGCTTGGTTTCTATATTTTTTTGTGGTTATCATTAGTTTTTTATTGGCCTTGTATTTAGCTTTTTATGTGAATAAATTATTATTGGTATTGATTTATCCCGTAGCTGTCGCTTTATTGTATTTTTATTCCCGTTCGTTTAAAAAATTACCTGCAATTGGGAATTTAGTGGTGGGTATTTTTTGTGGCGGCGTAGCCGGCATCGTTTTATTTGCGGAAAAAGATGCATATTTCCAAATGAGTGCTACATTAAAAAACACTACCCTTTGGGCTTTCGTTGCTTATTCCATTTTTGCTTTTCTTACCACCATGTATAGAGAAGTCATTAAAGACATCGAAGACATGGAGGGCGATGCTGAAAGAAATTGCAAGACGCTGCCTATCGTTATCGGAGAAAAAAAGAGCAAAATCATTGCTTTTTTTTTCGGAGCATCCACTGTTATCCTAACAGGTTACGTCTCTTTTCTTTTTTATGCCAATGATTTCCATTTCACTTTGTGGGCATATCCTATTTTAGCGATCATTTTCCCTACTTTATTTTTACTATTTTTAAACATCAAAGCCAAGCAGAAAAAAGATTACCACAAGATCAGTACAGGCATAAAAGGCATCATGCTGACCGGTTTATTATTTTTACCATTATTTTATTTTTATTTTAATTGATATGGATGATTTTTTCAAAGGATTGAAAATTTTAGAACTGGCTTCCGTCTTGGCAGGTCCGAGTGTGGGAATGTTTTTTGCAGAACTAGGAGCGACTGTCATTAAAATAGAAAATAAAAATACGGGGGGGGATGTTACCCGAAATTGGAAATTACCCTCCGAAAGAAACCAGAAAAACCAATCGGCATATTTTTCTAGCATTAACTATAAAAAAAAATATATTTTATTGGACTTAAAAAATAAAAAAGATTATTCTATTTTTTTGCAATTAGCTAACAACAGCGACATCATTATTTCGAATTATAGAAACACACAAGCCCAAAAATTAAATGTCGATTATACTACCATACAAAAAACAAATCCCAAAATAATTTATGCACAACTCACGGGCTTTGGAAGCAACAATAACCGCCCTGCTTTTGATGTGGTTCTTCAAGCAGAAAGTGGCTTTATGTTCATGAATGGTGAACCCAATCAACTACCTGTAAAAATGCCCGTTGCCTTGATTGATGTCCTAGCGGCACATCAAATGAAGGAGGCTATTTTAATGGCTTTATTAAAAAAAGAAAAAACAGGACAAGGCAGTTTTATAGAAGCTTCCCTTTATGAATCTGCTGTTTCTTCTTTGGTAAACCAAGCGTCTAACTGGCTCATGGCGGGGCACATACCCCAAGCTATGGGGTCTCTCCACCCCAACATTGCTCCTTATGGTGAAAGTTTTTTAACTTCGGATAAAAAAAGAATTGTTTTGGCCGTGGGAACAGAAAAACAATTCATTAATCTTTGCAATAGTTTAAATTTAGACATTTACGAAGACGAAACGTTCAGCACCAACACAAAAAGGGTTGAAAACAGAATTGAACTTTTTCATTTTCTATCGAAAAAAATAGAAACAAAAAACATGGAAGAACTGGAACAAATTTTCTTAGCAAAAAATGTTCCTTATGGCAGGGTGCGAAACATGGAAGAAGTTTTCGAAAACCCTTTGGCACAAAAAATGATCTTAGAAGAAAAACACGAAGAAGAAATATCCAAAAGAGTTTCGTCTATTGCTTTTACCATTTCTTAAAAAAGGGCAAATGTTTCAAAAAAAACAGGCTTTGTTTTTTTCTTTTTCCTTAGCAATAACAGGCACCATCCTGCTAGGATACCACACCTCCCAAAAAGATTTTTTACACATTTTTTTAGGATATGGATTCATTTGGATTTTCTATTTACACAGTCTACATTTCTTTTCTATAGCAAAGGAAGTCAACAAAAAAAACGTTTTAAAATATTTTATTCTTGGAGGCATTTTCCTTAGAATATTACTTCTACCTTCCTACCCTCCTTTATCCGATGATTATTTTAGGTTTATTTGGGATGGTTATTGTCAAGCAGGTGGCATCAGCCCTTTCCAATACAAACCCGAAGAATTCCCAGAAAAATTACTCGAACCGAAATACAATATTATCTATGATGAATTAAATTCGAAAATTTATTATTCTGTTTACCCTCCTTTACTACAATTTATATTTAAAACAGGAACACTCATTTCGCCCAACCATATTTTGGGAAGTATTATTACAATGAGAATATTCCTTCTCCTATTCGAAATCGGTTCTATATTTTTGATTTATAAAATTACCCAACATTTTTCGTTGCCTCAGTGGCATACATTAATCTACGCTCTCAACCCATTGGTGATTGTAGAAATAACTGGCAACTTACATTTCGAAGGGATGATGATTTTTTTCTTAATGGCTTGTATTTATTTTTTATCAAAAATAAAAGAAAAAAAATTCGAAAAATCCCACACCCTTTCTGCTGTTTCTTTAGGATTGTCCGCCGGTGCAAAATTATTGCCTTTGATGTTCCTTCCTGTTTTTATTCGAAAAATAGGCTTTAAAAACAGCATTATTTATGGAGCAATTACTATCTGTGTTTTTTCAGTTTCTTTTTTCAGTCTTTGGGATCTAAATTTATTTTCAAACTTCAGAGAAAGCATACGTTTGTATTATCAAAGTTTTGAATTCAACGGAGGAATTTATTATGTATTAAGAACGATTGGGTATAAAGCCCGAGGATACAATGAAATTGCATACATCGGTCCGGGTATGGCCATTTTGTCTACCCTTTTTATTTTTTTTATTTCCTTGAAAAAACAAAACGATTCTTTAAACAGAATTCCTATTTTGTTTCTTTTCGCCCTTACATTCTACCAATTATTTTCTACGACCGTCCATCCCTGGTACATTGCACCAATTATTGCCTTGGCTTCTCTCACTCATTTTAGATTTGCCATATTATGGTCAGGACTGATACTACTCACTTATATTAATTATTCTAATAATCCTTATTATGAAAACCTATGGATTGTGGGATTGGAGTATATCGCTGTTATTGGTTTCATCCTTTATGAAATAAATAAAAAAGCTAGCTTCACTTCTTGATAAATTCTTCCTATCCGCCTTTTCCCTGATTAAAATAAAAAACCTGTTCTTATTTCTTATCTTTGCCCGAAATTAAATTAGGCGTATGATATTATCCATGACAGGATTCGGGAGAGCCTCCCAACAATGGAACAATAAAAACATCACCATAGAAATTCGTTCATTGAACAGTAAATCAACGGACATTAAGATACGCCTGCCTCAACGCTACCGAGAAATAGAACTCAAAATCAGGAAAATCATTCTGAACCATGCCCTTCGAGGAAAAATCGAAGTAAACATTGATTGTACCAATCCGGAAGGAGGACAAATGTATTCCATCAACAAATCCTTATTCAAATCCTATTATCGAGAGTTGAGATCATTGGAAAAAGAGCTGGAGATTCCTCATGGGGATTATATTACCGGCATTTTAAGAATACAAGGTGTTGTTGATGTTCCTAAAGATGAAATTACAGATTCCGAATGGTCTACTATTCAGTCCGTTTTACAAACGGCTCTTGAACAACTCAGGGGATTTCGTGTTTCTGAAGGAAAAGCAATGGAGACAGATTTCAAGAAAAGAGTCACCAATATTGCCTCATTGTTGGAAGACATCGCTCCTTACGAACAAGAACGTATTGACAAAGTAAGGCAAAGGGTTTCCCAACATCTTGAAGAAAATGTAGGGAAAGAGAATGTCGATCCCAATCGTTTTGAGCAAGAACTGATTTACTATTTGGAAAAATTAGACATCAATGAAGAAAAAGTAAGACTGAAACAACATTGTAATTATTTCATAGAACAAATAGACAATGGAAACACCCAAATTGGTCGTACCCTTACTTTTATCGGTCAAGAAATGGGGCGGGAAATCAATACATTGGGTTCAAAGGCATATTCGTCCCACATCCAGCACATTGTTGTAAAGATGAAAGACGAATTGGAGAAAATAAAAGAGCAAGCGGCAAATATTTTATAGACTATGAAGGGGAAGTTAGTCATTTTCACGGCTCCTTCCGGAGCAGGAAAAACAACCATTGTCAGGCATTTGTTGGCCCACATCGAAAATCTGGATTTTTCGGTATCCGCCACCAGTCGGCCCAAGCGGGAACACGAAGAAGATGGTAGAGATTACTATTTCCTTAGCCCAATGGATTTTAGAAAAAGAATCGAAAACGAAGAGTTCCTAGAATGGGAAGAAGTCTATGAAGGTCAATATTATGGTACGCTGAAGAGTGAAATCGAGCGACTTTGGGCAGAAGGGAAACACATCATCTTTGATATAGATGTAAAAGGAGCATTGAATATCAAAAATACATATCCTGATGATTCTTTAGCCATATTTGTAAAACCGCCTTCGGCAGAAATCCTATTCGAAAGGCTCAGAAACCGAGGAACAGAAACTCCAGAAAGTTATAGAAAACGAATAAAACGGGCTACCTTAGAATTAACATACGAAGATAAATTCGATGTAGCACTACTCAACGATGATTTGGACGCAGCTTTGATCCAAGCCGAAAAAATCGTTGGAGAATATTTAGAAAACGAATAATGGAAACACTCATTACCAATGGCGTAAAGGTGAGTGTGGAAACATCCTACCATCCTCATTATTCTGTTCCCGTGGAGCATAAGATATTCTTTGCCTATAAAATCAGCATCCAAAATCTAAATGATTTCAACATACAGTTATTGAGCCGTTATTGGCTCATCGAGGATTCGGATGGCATGAAACGGGAAGTGAAGGGAGAAGGCGTTGTCGGCGAACAACCCATTCTGGCTCCAGGACAAACCCACTCCTATACTTCGGGCTGCCCCTTGCGAACCGGCATCGGGAAAATGTCAGGTCATTTTATTATGGAAAATAAGACAAATGGTAGCCGTTTTGAGGCAGAAGTCCCTCTTTTCAAAATGTATGCTCCTTTTATTTTCAATTGATTACAAGCCACAATTTCATTGATTCGGAACAAAAAATCCCTTAATTTGAGCTTGATTTTCTCCCTTTCTTATAATTACACCTACAATAAGCCCTATTTATAAACGTTATTAGCCAAAAATCAGAACCGTTTATTTATGAAAATTTCATCACTTTCTTTGATTCAAATGACAACATTGGCCTTTTTGACATTCGTCATTACCATGGCTCATGCTGCGTCACCCACCCAAGATACCATATATACTGTGCAACTCGGTTTGTTCGATCATGTTACCATTGCTGATTTCGACGAATTGAGAAGTGCCGGGTATCTTTATTCCGAACCCTTATCTACAGAAGGAAGGCAAGCCGTGTTCTTGAGTAATTTCAATACCAGAAACCAAGCAGCCAATGTGCTTTATTTCGCTAAAAGCAAAGGGTACGAAGATGCCTTCATTTCTGAACGTCCTTTGGTGAAAGGTGAAAAAGTGTTTGTAGTACAAATCGCCAGCCGCCAAAGCAAGGATTACATAGACTGGGAACAATATGCCGGAGTGGGTCAACTTTACACGCTGCTAGATGGTAAGACCTTAAAAGTTACGTCTGTTCCCTTCCGAAGCATAGAAAAAGCCCAAGAAAAAGCCATGATTATGAAGGCTATGGGTTATGATGATGCCTTCGTGAAACCAGTCAACACGCTTATGCTCCACAAGGTGAACCTATTCAACACCATTAAGGATATTGATTTTTCTCCTAGAGCGGTTTCCGCCAATCAGAACATGAATGAAGAAGGGGTGACCGAAGTTCCTGAGGATGCTGTCGCCGATGTTATTCCCCAAGAGTATGAAGTCGTTGAGAATGTATTTTATGATAAAGGACCCCAAACAGTAAGTAAAGAAAAAAGACAATCGGTCAAATCATTACAAAAATTCTTGAAGAGCCAAAATGCTTATGCCAGCACTTTGGATGGTATACATGGAAAAGGAACTGCCTCTGGAATAAGCATGCTGGAAGAAAGCAATGAGTTTTACAAAAGATATGCTGTTACGGCCAGCGAGAATGCAAAATCGGTAGAAACCCCTGAGTTATCGGAACTCAATGTATTGATTGCTGCTGTTCCCAATAATAATAAAGAAACTTATGCTGCTTTGGCTCAGCAAACATCTCCTATTGCTAAGGCATATCGGGCATATATATTATTTATGGCGGATCAATCTAGCAATCAGAACCAAATTAATGAGCTGATGAATTTGGCGATAAAAGAAGCTTACACTTCCTTCGAGGGGAATGCTCCTTTTGACATTTCGTCCTCTTATGCTTATACAGAATTAGAACAATTAATTCTCCATACCCGATATATCCAAGCAGCCTTAAAGGATGAACCTATTACTCCTTGCTGGTTGTTTACGAAGCATAAGGCCGAAGCTTATTCGGCTTTCTCAAAAGCAGAAAGTAAGGGGCTACCCGTTATCAATATGCAAGACTGTCCAGGATTCTTACAATGGGATAATATTGTTTTATTAAAAACCATTTCTACAGATTTGAACCCCAAAGATGATGATTTGGATGAGGAAGCAAAAAAATTGGAAAGGAGCAATGGTGCACAACTCACCAAGTTATACATCATTCCCAGAGCATTGAGAACAGACAATGAAAAAGCTGTTGTTGCCTGGAATGATAAACTTTGGGCTTCTCTGGACAACAAAATGTCGGAAGATAAATTTTTCGCCAAATTTGCTGTTCCTTTCAAACTCGCCTATCATAAATCATGGGTACAATTGGAGGATCATTTCATGGAGAAAGGATTTAAAAAATATCAAGCCAATGCCTTGGCTCTTTCCGTCTTGAAATCTATCGTAGAAAATGATGTAAAAGATTATTTGAAATAAAAGTGTAACCTTTTACGAAAACTGCATTATGTAGGTAAGTAAAAGTAGTAAACATTAAAAACCTTGCCTGTTCTCTTTGTGATGGGTAAGGTTTTTTTATTGATCTAATTCCTCATTTTTTCGCTTTGCTCCATTACTTACTTATGGAAAATTATTTCTATATTGGAAATATCTCCCCATACCATAGGTATCAAAACAATCCATCAATTCTAAACGAAAAATCAATCAAAATGAATTTTGAAAGAGACAAATCCTATTTGGGCTCCACGTACCAAGAAGTCAGAGACAAAGTTTTTAGTGATCCATATTCCTGTTTACCGGAATTACCCTTGGATCCCATCAAGACCTCCCGCTTTTTTAAAAAGTTCAAAAACTTATTATATCGAGCGGCACAAAGAACGACAAAACAAGAAGGAGATATCCTACCCTATTTTGATAAATTGATACACTCCAATGGTATTGGATATTCCGGGACATGGAACATTACAGAAGATAATCCTTATTCTGGGCTATTCACCCCAGGCACAAAAGCCTTGATGGTTGCCCGAGCCTCTTGTATTCTGACTGAAATGAACAAGGGGGATCGTCGGGGCTTCGGTTTCGCCGGTAAAATTTGGCCGACCATGAATCCGGAGGAAAAAATGAAAACCGCCAATTTTTTATTGTTACATAGTTTTGTAGGAACAAAAGATAGATATTTCAGTGATGTCGAAATTTCTAATAATCCATTTATTGGAGTCGGATTTAATCTTATCACGTATGCTACCGTTTTAATGGTAACGATGGCATCATTTCCCTGGGCGGATAAAAAACTAACTTACCGTTCCTTGATTCAAATGGCAAGAGTCGGTGTAGAAGATCCAAAAGACATCAAGGCACCCACTTGGATGATGGTCAAAGCCCGACCAGATAGGAAACAGGATTTCAAAGATTTTAGAAAAGAAATATTGGTGGAAAATCGTGAATCCGGAAAATTCATATTAGATGTTAGTGTTACGGAAGTTCCTAAAGATCAAAAAGATCGAAAATGGAAAAAAATCGGTTATGTCGAATTGAATGAAAGTATTGCTTCGGTCAGCACGGATCATCATTTACATTTCCATCACTTGAAGATAAGAGGAACAGGAATACAAAACCTTCCTTCGGGTATTTAATCCAAATACTTCGAATCATTTTGAGTGATTAAAAAAGAATAATTAATTTAAAATTTCAACATATTAAAATCTGATATTTAGAGCATGTTTAAAATTGGCTTTTGGAGATAGAAACAGTAATTATTTTGATTAGACAAGGCACAAAAAACGGAGTTTAGCCTTAGCTAAATGAGTATTTTTGAACCGAAGT
>JAHDDR010000173.1 GCA_020629255.1 Saprospiraceae bacterium
GTTACAGCATAGCCCGATAATGGAGGAGGAACTGTAATGGTTGCTTTTGTTTCACCATTGCTCCATTCGTAGGTCATTTGGGTGCAAGTATCCAAAGCAGAAGGAGTATGGACTGTTGGAATGAGTTCATATTCATAATGCACACCTGAACTACAACCCTTTTGTTCAAAATTTTCTACTGCAATTCCATCCTGTTCCAATTCAGATATAAAATGGATTTCTATAAAAGCTACATTGGTACTTTTGATGACTAATTCTGTATAGTTTAAATACACTATTGCATTTCCAATCAAGCCCTCTCCTTCCATCCAATTGTTTAAATCTTCTGTCAGTTCTGCTAGATTGGTATTGTAATCTTCACAACCATATAAATCCATACAATACGGAAAAGTAAAACCTGGAGTAAATGTATTTAAGACAATATATTGTCCACTAACTTTTAAAGAAATCTCTTTTACAAATCGGAATTTTCCTTTAAAACCTCCAGGTCTCAAAGATGCCAAATAATCACATGTTTCCGTTTCTATTTGTTTAGCATTGGTGGACATAGTGATAAAACCATTACAACTATCATAATCATCATAACTATCAGGAATACCATCTCCATCCGAATCCAGATTGTCGTTCATGTTGGGGCATTTGTCACATTTATCAGGAATACCATCTCCATCAGTATCGATATTATCATCAAATCGAGGGCATTGATCCAGTTCATCACAGATACCATCATTATCCGAATCTCCGGGTCCATTAGGGCAATCGTACAATTCCCCTACACAACTACAAGGTTCTACCCCCAATGGTAGTGGTGCTCCTTCTTCATAATTACTGTTCCAAACAAAAACATCATTTAAAGTCATGGGGTTGCCATCATCACAAGGCATCCCTACATTACAATTATCACATAAATCCGGGAAACCATCTCCATCAAAATCTATCGCATCATCAAAACCTTCACAAATATCCATATTGTCACAGACACCATCTCCGTCTGAGTCACCTGTTGGCACACCTCGACAAACGCATCCTCTATGGATGACATCATTATATGTACATGGGTCAAAATCATTACAAGGTGTTCCTATTACACATTCAAAAATATGTTCTCCTATGTTGATGGAAACAATATTCGATTTGATTGGACCAAGCACCCCTCCTTCATAAATGGGGATTATATTATAATAATATGTTCCTTTTATTAAATCTTTTACATTAAAGCTTGTTCCTTCTACTACCACACCTGCATACCCAGGCACCCCATCTTCCAATTGCTTATCATAAGCTACATTCAGTAAAAATGTATTGGTTCGTAACATGGATTTCCAATGTGCTACAAATGAGGTTTGGGTATATACTTTTGGTACCAAGGCAATAGGCACTTGCGTATCTTCTATTAGATCACAATCTTTGATTGTGATGGTTTTTATTTTGCTCTTTCCTTCATTAATAAATTGAATTTTAGAACATTCTGCCGAAGCTTTCACATAGATATCATATTCATGTCCTTTTTTAAAGATTTCTCCATTAGGATCTAAAATTTCATGAAACAATGATGATGTTGATATAGAATATACTTCTTGAGGGGCTAATGTAAGAGTAGTATTTGAGTTAATATAGTTTTGTTTTTCTTGCTCTATGTATTCCCTGAAATCTAATATTTCTTGTTCTTTCTCTTGTTCAAAAAGGTTCAGATCCTTTCTTTCTTTATTTAAGAATTTATTGTATTTAATGGTTTGTTCTTCTGTTAATACTAATAATGCTTGTTCTTTTCTTTCTTGACATTCTTCTGTAATTTCAAAAAGGGATGTGGTACAGTGTATCTGAATATTTGTCAAGTCTACAATAAATTGATGTTCCCTTTCCTCCATTTCACGAATGTAGTTTCCCCTCAATTCATTCTGTTGCTCTAATAATTCATTATATTCTTTTTCCAATTGTATTCCTAATAGAATATAGCCTTTATTATTAGAGAAATCTTCTCCCTTCTCTAAGACTATTAATTCATAATTTACCTCAATAGGCATGGTGTGGTTAGCATTCCAAGTTACCAATGCATTTCCATCTGCCACACATAAAATATCATTTTCAGGCAGGACAATATTTGGTGCAGGTAATTTTTTTCCCGATATTTTGGGTCCTGTCAGACTTCTTCCTACACATTTACAATTACTATTATAGGTATCATTTACTGTACAGGGATCTCCATCATTACAAACGGTATTGGGGATACATGGTGTTTGTAATATGAATGTTTCATATTTACTGAAGCCCCTATTCTTGAATCTATGTTGTCCTAACATATCACTTGCCCGGACCAAAACCAAATATTCCTTATCTGCTTGTAAGATTGGATCTGCAATGGTGTACAGATAACTGGTTGCCATTGTTTTGTTTCTAAAAACTGGAGCTGTAGATCGAAGTATTTGATTGGGAGCCAAACCCTCTACTGATTCATATATAAAGAGTTCGTATTCTACAGGAAAAGCTGCTGCATGTTGTGGCAACCAAGTAAAAACATAATTTTGTGGAACCACTTCATCATTCACTCCTTTTAAAGAAAGCAATGTAGGTGGGTCATGAATCACCATTTGAGCTGTTGCGCACATTTTATTGGAAACAGGTAATTCATCCGAACGGTTATAATCATATGCTTCCAAACAAATGGAATAGAAGCCTTCAGGTAATCGACCCAATGCCAAATATTCTTGTCGGGTTATACCTTGAAAGTCCAAATTATTGGGATTGAAATACCTTGCTAGATCATTACCTGTTAAAACTAAAGGGGAATTATAAATTAATGTAATTGGAGCAGGACGGTATTCTTGTTTTGTTGTGATACTTATGCCATTACCCGAAATTGAAATTTTCAACCTTACATCATATGTGGGTTCATTCATGTCATTTAACAAGAGTGTTCCCATTACTGCATTGGCTGTTCCTACAGAGTATTCATCCAAATAAGGTACATTTGGACTGGTTAAAGAAAGGGTGGTAGAAACAGGGAATGGTTGTGCATAGGAAAGAATCCATCCCATTCCAAAAATGAGTATTAAAAGTAATTTTTGTTTCGTCATTTTGTTTTGCTTCCTTAGGTTAAAAATTCCAGTTATAATTTAATCGCCCAGTAAATTCTTGGAAGCTTGGAGTAATTGTACTTCCAGAAATTTTGTTGACATAATTCATGTTCAACCCCACACTGTGTTTTTTATGGAATTGATATTTAACATCCGTATTCATGTTTAATAAATGATCAATTTCTTGGGTTTCTTTTACATCTACATATACATAGCTTGTACCCCCCGTTATATTCATTTTTTCTTCTAATAAAGGAATACCAAAAGAAAAAGTGGGTGCTAAAGAAAGGGATGTCGCTGTTGGTAGGATATTATAATTTCCCAAGACAGAACCCATTAATCGAATTTTGGATTCTGTGAAAATATAGGTGTGGGTCAACATTCCCATTACATTGGTATTGGTTTGGGTGTTGTCGACCTCTTCATTTTGGATGGTATTAGAGTGTTGGAATGAAAAAGTAGCATTATATACCATATTCTTGTCTTCTCCTGCAATATAAGACCAAGTCAAGTTTGCATTTTGATTGATTTGGGACAGTTTAATGGAATCAACCTGTATTAGAGGTATGGTTGATGTTCTTATTTTATTGGTGTTCCTAAAATTAGAATAGGAGGCATTAATGTTTGTTTTGTCATTTGGGGAATAAGTCAAATTAATGGAACCAATGAAACGGGTTTGAGAATTATCCGCTGTTTTTTTCAAATCATTTCTTTGGATACCCACATTGGTTGAAAGCATCACTTTGTTTTGGAACATACCCATTTTGCTACTGACTGTCCAGTTTTCAAAATCATCATTAAAGAATAAGGCGCCTAATGTTTTATATCCTGGTTCTACTCGTTCATGTATTAGTGAGAAATCTCCAATATTCACTTTTAGATCCAAACTGGTTTTTAGAGCTAAATTATAGGTCGAACCCACTCGAGGTTGGAATAATCCAAAAAACCTTCTTGCAATATTAATATCTTCTTCATTTACATAAGGAGTTGTCATATCTCTTGTGTAAGCACTATAGGCATAATCTCCAGATATTGATATTTTGTCTGATAATTTCTTTTTCCCCACTAAACTCACAATAGAATTTTCCATGGGTCTAATTGTTGGATCATTTATAATATGGGGAATGGATGTTGAATCATCTTTCGCTTGGAATAAAATTAATTGTATGGCATCACTATCTCCTTCATATCCGACAGATACCCCCCACCCTTTTCTTTTATAAACTGGATCTATGTTATTGGGGTTATTCAAGTCTTCGGCCACTGCTCTTCTCAATCGTCCATACATGGCTGCAAAACGGAACTTCCCTGGTTTCAATTCTGTTCCTATTCCCCGAAAACTATGTCCTGATAGGGTATAAGGAGAAAAGGTCATATTCCGATCCCCTACATGTAGTGTTGCCCATTTATATGAGGGACTGAAACCTGTAAAATTATATGATGGCAATTTTATGGCTGGTAATTGGTAGTTATATATAAATTGTCCATTTGAAAAATTAGTAGAAAAAGGAATATTAAATGAACCAATTTTTAAATTTAAAGAAGCATTCAATTGATAATTGAATGGATTATCCCTTCTTGGAATTCCATTAATATAATTGTAGGAAAATAGAGTATTGATATTCCCTGTAAGTTCAGGCTTTTGCTTGAACTTATCTATAAAGTCTTGAGGCCATCCTTTTATTTTTTCCCAAGTACTCTCTACATTTTGTCCTATAGAAGTTTGGGAAGATAAGAACAGAATAAAAAGTAGTCCTAGGTATTTTTTGAGCCTTACCATTGATTTTTGATTGTAATGATGGACTCATAGTATGTTATATTTATTTGAATTTAATCTTACCTCCCAATTAGATCAAAAACAAACATATGACAAAACTAATAAATTAATTTTATTTTGATATAAAAAAAATTAATTATTGTATGGGATGTCGTTTTAAATGTATGAAACACCCTTTTCATCGATTAAATGGTAAAAACGTAAATAATGAATGATGTTACAATAAGGCGTTTTAATTATTCTTCTCCTTGTACCACTGCCTAAATTCGCTTTCTGTCATACTAGCAGCTTGCCTTCTGTTTTCATAGACATCTGGTTTGTCTCTTTGCATTTTTTTCTTTTCTGTTACTACCTTTTCACAGATAACTGCCCAGATATTACTATCCAAATCAAAGACTTTCTTTTCATGCCACCATTTCACAAAGGTTCCTGCGTTTTGGATATCTGCCTGATTCCTAAAATAAGTCATGGCATGGTTGACAAAATAATCTTCAAACCCTATAAACTCACTGCCTTTAATCGAAGGTATGAGTTGCTTGAGAGCAATGCCTTCTTTCACGCCATAATCTATTAATGTATCATACGCATTTCGCTTTGCCCAAGTCAATTCGGCCAAGTCGATGGCTGTGGGTACAAAATTTTCGAAATTCCTTTTGGGTTTGGCTTTGGGTTTTCTAAAAGCTTCATGAGGTTCTTGATCCATGAAATGAAACTCAAGAGAAGTGATTCTTCTATTTTTCCGATGGGAAATGACATCAATAATTCTTAATGTGGTTTTTTCGTTGATTTCCTTAATAGCAGGTTTAATAATTCGTTTATTAAAATCTTTGAATTGTGAGTATTTTCCATCCACACCCAACAAGAATTTTAATTGTTCCACTTCATAAGTTTCCACACTTACCTTTTCATACTTTTCCATTTTATTCCGCAGCCCTTTCAGCATTTGGAACATACGGATGGAATGACCACTTTGTAAACGATTCAATTCTGGTCGATATAAACGGACATATCGACTCAGCCCTAAAAAGAACTGGGCGATCATGGGATCAAAACTCAATTGTATGGATGCATTACCATTTTCATCTTGGATGGGAATGGCTGAGGAACACCAATTAATGTATCCTCGTAATTTAACCCCTCGCACTTCCACCTTAGAATTGAATCGAATTTGTGAACTGGTCAATTCACTGCAAATCCCATCCACTTCTTGATAAATGGATTTATATATCTTTGTATTGGTTCCATCCAGTATCGCTTGTGCTAATTCTTTGATGGGTACAACCAATTTTGTAGGAAGTACATTGTCTACTTCTGGTTCTACATATCTTGCTACCAAATAGCAAATTGTTTTTATGGCTCTTGGAGATAGATAATAAGACCCATGATATACCAGTTTATCATCAAACCGGATTATGTCAAAAGTTTTCTTTTCCATGTCGCAAAGATACAGTATTTACCAACAAAAGTGGACAAAGCTCACACTTTGTCCACTTTTGTACGGATCGTGTCCACCTATGGTACGATTTCACTATACAAAGGTGGACACGATCCGTAACCCCATAAGATTCACATAAGGAATCCATAATATCACAACCTCAAAGGGGACACATTCCGTACTTTATGCTTTAAAAGTGGATTTTCCCATAAAAAATCCATAAGATTCCCATAATATCGGGGCCTATAAGTGCGGAACATGTCCACCTTTCATGGATTTCCTTATGAATTTGTAGAAAAATGGGTAAAATAGCTCATAATTGAGTTCGATGAAGTACGGAAGTCATCCACTCTAGGAAAGCGTTACGGAATGTGTCCACTTTTAGATTTGAGACTGTCCACCTCTTTTTCGGAATGTGTCCGCCTTAAGTGCGGAACTCGTCCACCATTTGTACGGAACTCGTCCACCTTATAGCTTATAATAAATTGGTTTTCAGTAAATAATGAGAATGCTAAAAAATAAAAATTTAAAAAGATTAATTAATACTTAAATAGAAGATATTAAGTAATATTTAATTTTTTTTAAAAGTAAAATCTAAAGACATCGTTTGATGTCTTTAGATTTTTAATGAATCTCTCCCCTATTTCCGCAGAATCTCCTCTCTTTAAATTATTTTCCCCCTTTCAATTTCTTTTGTTTAATAATCCGTTTGGTAAGTTCTTGTATTGATTTTTTATTGTTGAGTATTTCCTTCCAATCATTTGCTGCTTCTGTTAAAAGGTTGAATCGTTGTTCCCTATCACAATCCCATTTTAATAAACGTTCATTTAGTGCTTGTAATGCTGATAAGATCAATAATTCAGTTGTTGTGGCATAATCCCTCATATTCTCTCCTGATTTCCTTTTAGGATTTTCCTTTTTCCATTGTTTTGCTGTTGTACCAAACAAAATCACATTTATCATATCCACCTCACTTGCAAAATAAATACCTTCCTTTTTTGTGCCCTTTTCTCTTTTAGGGATACTTTCTTTTATCCCTTCACTCAGTAATGGGAATGTCCCTTTACTCATGAGTCTTGAGACATCAAAGGGTTCTCCCAATCGCTTGATTTCATCCGTTTTCAAACGTTGGAACTCCTTGATAAAGTACAAATTGAATTCCACATCAAACCAAGCTGTAAAATGTAACCCAATATCAATATGGACATAAGTGCCCCCATATCTCCCAGCAAAACTTTTAACCCCTATGGCATTTGTATCCCCTATCCAATCCTTAAAACTGATAGTGTAGTTATTGGAACCAATTTCATTTCTAATGTTATGGAATCCCACTACATTAAAATTTTCATTGTGGTTCATCTGTTCCCACAATCCAAAATATTCAATCGTATTTTTTCGGTTCAAGTAGTTTTGGATGGCAAAACGAGGTTCCCCCCTTTTTCCTATTTTGGCTATATCTGTAATGCAGATATAATCCTGACCATCTATCATCATTGTCCTAACAGGAACACCCTTTATGTCTATCTTTTTAGTTGCCATGTTTTGTATTAAATCACACCAAATTTGGTGGGGTTGAATGGTTTGTTGTAAAATAATTCCTATTCAGTTTTAGATCATCCATATTAGAATAAGTGGAATGATTTTACCATACTCCCTACCCTATTTGATTTTGAGATCCTTCTTGATCAAAGTGATGAGATAATCGGTCATTGTAGTTCGGGTTTTGAAGGTATGTAAACGCATGGCTTCATATACCTCAAAGGGGAAATTGAAGCTGGTCCGATGCATTTCCTGTTCCTCTTCTACAACAATCGGTTCCGCTTTTTTCTTCTTCTTGACAGTTGTTTTAGCTTTTGCTTGGGGCTTGGGTGGCTCGGGTTTCACTTCAGGCTCTTTCTTGTCCACCAATTCAACAGCATCTAAATCGATGGGTTTTTTAGTCGTGCGGGGTGTACGAAGCTTATCCGCCAATAATTTCTTCTTTGCCATGATATTATATTTCTTTCAAGATGGAATTGATTTCGTTGGCCACAGCCACAATTTCTGCTTTGGCTTTTTTATCTGGGTGCTCATAGGCTCCGATACCCAATACATTGGATTCTCCATAAGCAACCCTTGCATGAAGTTTGCTTTTTAATAATGGGATATCCATTTCTTGTAGGACTTCGACAAACTCATTGTGCATGTTTGCCCTTGGGTTGAATTCATTGACAATGAAATAGGCCTTGATCTTTTTCTGCTTGAGGATAGCCAGATTTTCCAACTGATCAATGAATTGGTTGGCCGTATTGATTTCAGAACCTCCTTTGGTAGTAACGGGTATCAAAACCAGATGACTCAAAAGGATAATTTTGTCCGCAATCACCGATTGGGAGGGTGGACTATCAATAATCACAAAATCATAATCATTGTACAATTGGCTTACCTGCTTGGCAATCTTTTTATCATTGGTGCATTTTACCACATCAATTTTTTGGTATTTGTCATCTCGCTTTTCAGACCAATACACACTATTTTGTGATTCATCCGCATCAACAATAACCACCTTGTTACCTGTATGTGCCAAACAAACGGCAACATTTTGTGAAATGGTGGACTTCCCTACCCCACCCTTGTAACTAATGCAAGAAACTATCATTTGTTTGCTTTTTTATATGCCTGAGCATCTAAGCATATTTATTTTTATATGTTTGTATGCTCTCATGTATAAATATACAGATGTTTTTATGTTTAAATGTATGAGCATACACAAATATATATGTATTAATATACATATGCAAATACATTTTAGCATAATTATGCTAAAATGTATTTGCATATAAGCGTATAAACATATTAATGCTAAAATATAAATATATCTAGGCATATTTATGCCAAAGTGTTTTGCACGAAACACTAGCCAACAGTAATGATAGGCATTTATATGCCTAAGCATATAAATGCATCAGGCTTTTGAGCGACGAAGAGTGAAAGATTTTTTAAAACAAGTGAGATTGCTTGTGTTAGTCTGAAAAACGCCTCAAATGGCCTGAATTTACCTAAAAAGGGAGAGGTTCCTTGTCTTATTAACCAGAAAAGACAAGGAACCTCTTTTAGAATAATTGAAAGGGGTCATTGAATATAAAAGAAGTTCTTATTTTAAAAAGCAAATCCCAAACCCATACTAAATCCCATTGGCCATCCTCCTTTTATGTGGAATATAAATCCTCCGTCTAATTTTTGGTATCGATAACCCAATTGGCTTAGAGATTTTAGAGAAAAAGTTTTGCTTTGGGTTTCCAAAGAAGTATCAGAAAGTTTTGCCAACATCATAACACCTCCACTTAGATCCAAGAAATGACTCTTTTTTCCAACTAATAAAGTGATGGCCAAAATACCTGCTCCATAATCTTTTTTAGGGCCAAAGAGAAAGGATTCGTGATATACACCCA
>JAHDDR010000174.1 GCA_020629255.1 Saprospiraceae bacterium
ATATTCCTATACCACATTTCTTTTGTCCAATTACTTAATGTGATACAATCACTAAATTTTCATTTTCCTAATGGTACAAAAAGACAAAAGGCTTTATTCCAAGAATAAAGCCTTTTGTCTTTTATGATAAATAAGAATTATTTCTTCTTCTTTTTCTTCGGTTGCAAAGTAACAGACATTCGTCTACCTTCCAGTTTAGGTAGATTTTCTGCCGTAGCGATTTCTTCCAATTCTTTGATGAAATTCAAAAGAAGCAATTCTCCCCGATCCTTGAATACGATAGAACGACCCCTAAACTGAACAAAAGCTTTTACTTTGTTGCCATCTTCCAAAAAGCCGATCGCATGTTTCAATTTGAATTCGAAATCATGAGTATCCGTGTTCGGACCGAAACGAATTTCCTTGATAACTGTTTTTGCCGTTTTGGCTTTCAATTCTTTTTCCTTCTTCTTTTTTTGGTAAAGGAATTTCTTGTAGTCGATGATTTTACAAACCGGAGGAGTGGCATTGGGTGATATCTCTACCAAATCCAAACCAACTCTTTCTGCCCATTCATATGCATCTCGGGTTTTGTAAATACCTACTTCAATGGTTCTGCCGAGTTCTTCACTTAATTTTTCTAAGTCATCACCTACCAAACGTATTTCCGGTACTTTGATATGGAAGTTAATTCGGTGTTGTGGTCTTTCTCTTTGGAATCGGTTATTGTTTCTTTTAAATCTCTTAGCCAAATGATAAAATTTTATGAATAATGGTAGGATGTGTTTATCCTTTTCAATAAATACAATTCCAATTATATCACAAAAAGTTCCATAATTGGGAAGAATACGACAAATATGGAGTTTTTTGTTGAATAAATAAAGGTCTTTTACAGAAATAAAAACACCTATTTCCAAAAAGAAGGAAATAGGTGTTCGATTCTGGATTCAAATTGAACTATATCTTAGCAGAACTTTTTTGCTTTCTGATTTCAAGACCATCCTTTTCTTTGTTCATGATAGCTTCGAATTTACTTCCTTCTTTAGGGTTGTTGTTCAGAATATACTCTGCTAGCGGATCTTCGATATATTTCTGTATGGCCCGATGGAGGGGTCTGGCACCGAACTTCGGATCATAACCCTTTTCTGCAACAAACCTTTTAGCTTCTTCAGAAAGCTTCAGTTCATAGCCCATTTCTACCAATCGCTTATATAAATCACCCAAAGTGATATCAATGATTTTGAAAATGTCTTCTTGGTTCAAACTATTGAAAATGATGACATCATCAATACGATTCAAGAATTCTGGAGAGAAGGTACTCTTCAAAGCATTTTGAATCATACGATTCGAATCTTCCTTAGAATTTTCTTGGCGGGATTTTGTAGCAAATCCAACACCTTGACCAAAATCTTGTAAATCACGGATTCCTATGTTGGATGTCATAATGATCATCGTATTCTTGAAATTCACTTTGCGACCCAAACCGTCTGTTAATTGACCATCATCCAAAACTTGGAGTAAAACATTCCAAACATCCGGATGTGCTTTTTCGATTTCATCCAAAAGGATAACAGAATACGGTTTTCTCCTTACTTTCTCAGTCAATTGTCCACCTTCTTCGTAACCCACATATCCCGGAGGGGCACCAATCAATCTACTGATGGCGAATTTCTCCATATACTCACTCATATCGATACGGATAAGGGCATCCTCAGAATCGAAGATATATTTTGCCAATGCCTTAGCCAATTCTGTTTTACCCACACCGGTAGGACCCAAGAAAACAAAAGAACCGATAGGTTTGGAAGGATCCTTCAGCCCGATTCTATTTCTTTGGATGGCTCTAGTCACCTTAACAATAGCTTCATCTTGCCCAATGACAGCTCCCTTGAGGTCATCCGACATTTTCACTAACTTATTGCTTTCGCTTTGAGCCACTTTCTTTACCGGGATATTGGTCATCATCGCCACCACTTCTGCAATGTCTTCTTCCGTTACCGGAAAACGCTGGGTTTTGGATTGCTCCTCCCATTCCTGCTTTGCAAATTCCAATTGTCGGTGAAGTTTCGATTCATGATCCCTCAAATCAGCCGCTTTTTCATATTGCTGATTCTTAACCGCACTATTTTTTTTCTCCTTTAGGAGTTCAATTTTTTCCTCTAATTCCACGATATGCTTAGGAACATGGATGTTCTTTAAATGAACCCTTGCACCCGCTTCATCCAAAACGTCGATGGCCTTATCGGGCAAGAAGCGGTCACTGATATATCTATCACTCAATTTCACACAGGCAATGATGGCTTCTTCATCATAATTCACATGATGGAATTCCTCATATTTGGGTGTGATATTTTTAAGGATATGGATGGCCTCTTCCGGAGAAGGAGGATCAACGATTACTTTTTGGAAACGACGATCCAAAGCACCATCTTTTTCAATGTATTGACGGTATTCATCCAATGTGGATGCACCGATACATTGTAATTCGCCCCTGGCCAAAGCTGGTTTGAAAATATTGGAAGCATCGAGCGAACCCGTGGCTCCTCCTGCTCCTACAATAGTATGGATCTCATCAATGAATAAGATAACATCTCTAGATTTTTCCAATTCATTCATGATGGCTTTCATCCGTTCTTCGAACTGGCCCCGATATTTGGTGCCGGCAACAAGGGCTGCCAAATCCAACATGACGATTCTCTTATTGAACAGCGTTCGGGATACTTTCCTTTTATTGATTCGAAGAGCCAATCCTTCAGCAATAGCTGTTTTACCAACACCCGGTTCACCAATAAGAATCGGATTGTTCTTTTTTCTTCGACTAAGGATTTGTGAAACCCTTTCTATTTCGTTTTCTCTACCAATAATAGGATCGAGTTTGCCATCTTCGGCTAATTTGGTAATATCCCTACCAAAATTATCCAAGACAGGAGTCCTGGATTTGGGATTCCCTTTGCGAGGTTGGGCAAAGCCTCTTTCCTCTTCGAAAGGTTCTTCCGGATCGTCCGGCAAATCATTTCTGATGTCCGGCATTTCATAATCCATATTTCCATGAAGGAAGAAATCCAATTCGGATCGGAACGCTTCATAATCCACATCGAATTCTCGAAGTATTTTGAAGGCACGGTTGTCTTTATCTTTAAGGATAGAAAGCACCAAATGTTCGGGACCAATGGATTCGCTCTTCATCTGTCGAGCTTCGAGGAAAGCAACTTTGATGATTCTTGCAGCATGTTTATCCAAAGGAAGTTCACCTACATTAAGGTGGGCTTTAGGTGGTTTTTTTCTAAATACAGATTCTTCTACCAACTGCCTCAACTCGTTAGAACTTACATCCAATGAATCCATGATTTTACAGGGCAGACTTTCTGTTCTGGCGGTTATCCCTAATAATAAGTGTTCGGTACCAATATAGTCATGTCCCAACCGTAGAGCCTCGTTTCTACTTCTGGAAATGACTTCTTTGACTTTTGGCGAAAATTTTTTCATCGAATATTATAATTAAGCTTTATGTGTAGTATAGATGTTTTAAAAACGATGTTCGACACAAAATCGTGCCGCAAATCGTACTAAAATTTCATTTTATAGGCAATATAAGCCAAAGTAAAATAATACGCATCTAAATTATAGGACAAATACTAACAAAATAATGCCAATAATTTTATTCGGACAAAATTACATGTATAAATGTTTGTCACAGCAATGCATAACAATATATACGCTTAGGAAAAGGATTAGTTCGCCGCTCCTCGGAGGTATTTTATTATATACTTGTTTCATGATGATTCGGTCAGTTTTCTTGCACATAAAATATTAATTATCTACCTTAGTTCCCTTAAATAGAGTTCTTAGTGTTGGGAGGGAGAATCATTAAAGGTTCTCAAGAGTATAAAAGCCTTGTGAAATGGGCATTTTCTTGATGTCACGCTAAGATTGAAAATTATACCTTATTAAAATTAATATTAGATGAAATTTTCCGTTGATAAACAGGAAAAATACACTGTGATGACCTTGCAAGAGGAAAATTTGAATTCTCTTGTGGCACCCAATGTGAAATCCGAGTTTGTGATTTTGAGAAATGAAGGAACACCTAATTTCATTCTGAATTTGAGTGAAGTTAAATTTGTAGATTCTTCTGGTTTGAGTGCCATATTGACAGCTAATCGTTTGTGGAAAGATATAGGAACCTTCGTTCTTACCGGTGCAACAAATCCGCATGTAAGGAAATTAATCGAAATTTCCAGATTGGAAACAGTTCTGACTATCATTCCTACATTATCAGAATCGGTTGATTATATTTTCATGGATGAAATCGAAAAAGAACTTGATGGCGAAGAAGAATAGATGAAATTCGAATTGACTATACTTGGTTCTAGTGGGGCCATGCCCTTCAAAGATCGTTTTCCAACTGCTCAGGTACTAAATGTACATGAGCAGTTGTTTTTATTAGACTGTGCTGAAGGGACTCAAATGAGGATGTCTCGTTTTAGGATAAAACGGGGGAAGATTCATCACATATTTATTACCCATTTGCATGGTGATCATATTTTCGGCTTACCGGGGCTACTCACTTCTTTGGCTATGAATTTAAGGACAGAACCTTTACACATCTATTCTCCACCGGGTTTGAAAAACATGATTGATGGTCTTTTTCCTGATGGAGAGAAAGGACCTCCTTTTCCGCTCCATTATCATGAATTGGATACGAGTCAATCCCAAAAAATTTTCGAAAACAAAGCACTGACCGTCTATACTATACCCCTATCTCATGGAATTGATTGTAATGGATATTTGTTTCGGGAAAAGGAGATGCCTCGAAAAATGAGGAAAGAAAAAATAGAAGAATACAATATCCCATATCAAGATATTCCCAAAATCAAGGAAGGAGAAGATTGGAAAGATGCCAATGGACACATCATTCCTAATCATGAATTGACAGAAAAGGCACCTTCTCCCCGTTCGTTTGCTTTTTGTACCGATACATCTTATAATGAAGAAATTATTCCTCTCATAAAAGGAGTGGATCTACTCTATCATGAAGCGACATTCTTACATGAAGATTTGGACAAGGCTGTTAAAACCAATCATTCAACGGTGACCCAAGCCGCACAGATCGCTAGTAAAGCCCATGTGGGAAAATTAATCATGGGGCATTATTCTGCTAGATATGAAACCTTGGACAGACATCTTGAAGAGGCAAAGGCTGTGTTTCCTAATTCTTATTTAGGCTACGATGGAGCACAATTTGAAATTTTTTTGAAAAAATAACCCCATTCACCCAACCCTTTCTTTTCATCTCTCCGTCCTTGAAGATGTAATGTGTATTTTCGAATAAAGAATCATAAAAATATATAATAATGAATAAGAGAATCATCACCCTATCTTTTCTATTTGCTGCATTAGCGATTTGCATGCAGAGTTGTATAGAAGACAAATGTACAGAACAAAGAACCTATACGTATTATGAACCCGTTTATCTCCTCTCCGAAGATATTAGGATTGATATCCAAGCAGAATCTCCGAGAGAGTTGAGAAGCCCCGGAAAAATTTATTTTCACAACCAATATGTTTTCATCAATGAAGTACGGGAAGGCATCCATGTCATTAATAATATGAATCCTAGCAACCCCATTAACGAAGCCTTTGTTCCCATCCCGGGAAATTTGGATATCGCCGTTAAAGGAAATATTCTTTATGCGGATAATTATATGGATTTATTAGCGATAAATATTACCAACCCAACAGCTCCTACTTTAGAAAAGAGGGTAGAGGATGTATTTAGTTGGTATGCCTATAATGAAGAGTTCGGTTACAATGTCCATTATGAAAGAACGGATAGGACTGAGGAGTTGGATTGCAACCATGAATGGTATGGTCATTTTGGTGTGCAGCATGATGGTGGTGTTCTATTAGAATCTACCTTCGATTCGGATGTATTCATGCCAACATCTACTAATAACAGTGGCGCTGCCCAACAAAGTGTGGCAGGTTCGATGGCAAGATTCGGTATTGCCGGAGAATATTTGTATGCTCTCGATGAGGGTAATATGGATGTGTACAGCATAGCTACCGCTAATTGTCCGGAAATGAAAAATGAAGTCTATGTAGGATGGAGTATCGAAACATTGTTCCCTTATGGCGATCATTTATTTATAGGTGCGTCGGATGGAATGTATATTTTTAATAATACAGATCCGGAAAATCCTTATGAGGAATCAAAATTCGAACATGCTCGTGCTTGTGACCCAGTGTATGTCTCCGGAGAAAGAGCTTTCGTTACCCTTCGAAATGGAAACATCGAATGTGATGGTTTTGAAAACCAACTTGATATTCTGGATATACGAGATTTAAGCAACCCTGTTTTAATTCGTTCCTATAATATGGATAATCCTCATGGACTATCCGTTACGCCCAACCAAAAATTATTCCTATGTGAAGGATCATATGGTATGAAAGTTTTGGATGCAACGGATTCTGAAAATGTAACCCAATTAGGAGCCATGAATGGTTTCGATGCTTATGATGTGATCGCTTTAGGAGAAAATCATATCATGGTTATTGGTAAAGATGGATTTTATCAGTTCAATACCCAAGATCCCAATAATATTCAAGAATTAAGTTTGATTCCTGTAGTCCAGTAAAATAAAAATATTCAAGGAGGGCAATGCCCTCCTTGTTTGTTGAAATAAAATTATACCATGAAAAATATATTCATTTTAATTTTTATACTGATGTTTTCTTCTGATGTTTTTTCACAATCGGAAGAACCAAAAAAAGAAGAAAAAAACAATTATTATTCTTTGATGACCCTTGGGTTTAATTTAGGGCGACTCAACCAAGAGAATGATGATACGGTGATGAAGGGAGCCTTTGGCTTCCGGTATGGAATGGGTTATGTAATGAACCGTTGGATAAATGTAGGAGCAGGTGTCGGAATGGAGTTTTATGATATAGGATGGGGTAATGCTTTCGGTGGTTCGCCCAGTATTGCATTTATTCCATTATATGCGGAGGCGAGAGGAGAATTCACCAATTGGAGAATTTCACCGATGTATAGTTTGGAAGTAGGCTATGGTTTTAAAATACCATCGCAATATGAAAATTGGGATAATAAACCAGGAGGAGCATATTTCAGACCAGCATTGGGTTGGAAATTTAAAAAGAATGAAAACTTTGCCTCAACAGTCTCTTTGGGATATTTGATGCAGCATGCGGTTTTTAAAAGAGATAATAGCTGGGAAGATTATACAGATATAAGTAAAACAACACGAATTTACCAACGTTATTTCATCCAATTCGGATTCGAGTTTTAATTTCTTTTGAATTAATTTGTAGCGTTTTTGAAACTGATGCTGTTTAGGAAAAAAACATATACGAATAAGGAATTGGTGAAAGCCTGCGGTGAGAATGATCGTAGAGCCCAAGAATTTTTGTATAGAAAATATTTTCCTAAAATGATGGGTTTATTGATGTATCATGTAAAGGATCGTGAGAAGGCTTTGGAGATAGCCAACCAAGGTTTTTTGAAGGTGTTTAAAAAAATAAATACCATCCAAGATGAAGTAGCTTTGGAAGCTTGGATCAAAACCATTATGATGAGAACCCGATCGGACTATTTCAGAAAAGATGCGAAGTATTTGAAAGCGGTAATTCTTGAAGAACCGTCACACGAAACAACGTATGAAGACAATACGTTGAGTGAAATGTATTTCAAGGATATTGTGAAATTGATAGATAGACTTCCTCCTGCTTCTGCTGATGTTTTTCGCCTTTATGCAATTGAAGGTTTCAAGCACAATGAAATTGCAGAACAGTTAGGGATAAGTGCAGGAACGTCGAAATGGCATTTGTCTGCCGCTCGGCAAAAGTTGAGGGAATTAATTAAAGAATATTATGGAATAAGCGATGTCGGATAATAATAAATATCATTTTGAAAAAGAATTCGTGGATCATTCTTGGGGACAGATGCGGGATCTGTTGGATCAGGAAATGCCCGAAAAAAAGAAAAAAAGAAGGTTCTTTTTTCTATTCTTTTTGTTAGGTACTTTGTTGGGGGTAACTACCTTATTTTATTTTTCTTCGGAAGCAAAAATAGAAGCCACTCATTTTGTTGATGAAAAAGGAATGAATGATAACAAGAGTGGTTTAGCAGATAATTCTTCATCGCCTGTACAAAGAAAAGAAGATGAAATAAAATCAGAAAATAAAAATGATATAAAAATTGAAAAGGCTTCGAGTAATAAAAATATAAATGCTCCAGGAAATAAATCTACGGTTAAAAATAATAAAGGGGAAACGAAAAATAAAAACACTTCGAGAGAAGAAATTAAAATCAATAATTATAATATTAATTTTCCTTCGGTTCCTTTGGATCAGCAACCAACAAATAATTTGAATGATAAATTTGTTGTAGGGAATCCAGTTCGGGAAGAAAATGATATTAGAATCACTGAGGGAAATGATGAGGTAACTCCTAGTACATATGTTAGTTTGGAGAAGAGTAATTCTGTTCTGGTAAATAAGAAGAATACATCCATTTATTTGTCGGGCTTGTCAATGAATTCTAGTTGGCTTGATGATAAATACAAAGAACAACTTAATTATGACGAACTCACTTTAATAAAAGAAGAATCTGAAGAAAAATCAGAAAATGATTCGGAAAAGAAAGATAAAAAAATAAAATTCGGAATAGAAGGAGGAATGAATTTCGTGACAAGAAAAGAATGGGGAGGTAAAATAGCTTGGGTAGCTTCTAGAAAAATCAAGGAAAAATTATATTTTCATTTTGGCTTGGAATATCATATGATGCGTTGGGATTACAATGGAGTATTAGAAGGCGGTCTTGTAACGTTGGGTACAGCACATAATGATGGTTCGGGTAATCCTGCGTATCAAGAGCAACTATCAGATTATGAAAACAGTTTAACGGGTAATTATTCTAAATTGTTATTACATAATATCAAATTACCCATTCAATTCGGATATAGGTTCCATCAAAAATGGGAAATAAATGCAGGTGCTGGTATTACGGCACGTTTGGGGAAATCAAAAGCTATTTTTTCTAATACTAAAAATAATAATGATCTTAATTTCCCCACTATTACAGATCCAGCTGATTTGTCCTTTGTATCTAATGTGAAATCTTTATATAAGTTAAGAACAACCATAGACCCATTTATCACTACCGGAATATCCTTTTATCCTAAACAGAACATGGCCATTGGTCTAAGATATGATATGGGTGTCCTTGTCAGAAAATTGAGTTTTGATTCTGGAGAAATTACAGTTCCAACAGCTATGGAATCTACCACTACAACTATCCAAGCTGAATATCTTTTTGGTGGATATAGGAAAAAGGAACGGAATTTAGGTCTGTTTTTTAGATATTATTTTTAAAAATTCTCCTCGTTTAATAACAAAGGGGCTTTGCTGTTAGGTAAAGCCCCTTTGTTTTTGACGTTAAATATTTCATAAAAAGGCAAAATGACAGTTCAAGGCATTTTACGGATTTTCTTCAAAATCAAGACTAATTATTTGGTAAGTAAAGACTTACAAAAGTGACTAAGCTTATATTTGTGCATCACAATAATGAATGGAAGGAGATTCACTAAACAATTCCCTTTCAATTCATGTTTAAAACTCGGATATTGCACACAAATCTATATTGATATGAAACT
>JAHDDR010000175.1 GCA_020629255.1 Saprospiraceae bacterium
TTAGGAATAAAAATAAGTGCCTTCCAAATCGATTATGCATTATCGAATGTGGGCAATGTTTCGGAAGCCTTATATTCCCATGTCATTTCTTTGGGCATCAATTTCAAACAAAAAAAGAGAACGAAATCATCTTTGGACGTAACGCCGGAAGAACCGAAAAAGAAAAAAGACAAATCTTCCGATTTTCCGGATCATATAGAACAGATAGATTAAGGATTCATCCTTCATGAGTTTTCCTTGCCTTATCTTTGAAAGAAGATATTTATTTCTATTTGGATAAGAAAACCGAAATATTACAACAATATTGGGGCTTTGATTCATTTCGATCCATGCAAGGCGAAATTATAGATGCCGTTTTGGAAGGAAATGATACCCTTGCCTTGCTTCCCACCGGTGGAGGAAAATCCATTTGTTATCAAGTGCCCGCACTCGTGAAAGAAGGAGTGTGCATTGTCATTTCTCCTTTGATTGCCTTGATGAAAGACCAGGTAGAAAACCTACAGAAACGAGGCGTAAAAGCTCATGCTATTTATTCGGGAATGTATTATAGGGATATCGATCGCATTTTGGATAATGCGGCCTACGGCAATGTGAAATTATTATATCTTTCTCCAGAACGATTGACCACTCCCTTGCTAAAGGAACGGGTCAAGAACATGAATGTGAATCTCCTTGCGGTGGATGAATCCCATTGTATTTCTCAATGGGGTTATGATTTCCGACCTCCCTATCTTCAAATTGCCGATTTTAGAAAAGAATTACCTCAAGATGTTCCTGTACTCGCGGTTACCGCAACAGCGACTCCCGAAGTTGTGGAAGACATCCAAGAAAAATTAGAATTCAAAAAGAAAAATGTATTTCAGAAAAGCTTCCATCGGAGTAATCTTTCTTATTCGGTATTAACAGAGGCGAACAAGCCCACGAAGTTGGTCGATATCCTAACAAGGGTAAAAGGAACGGCGGTTGTGTATACCCGTAACCGAAGACGAACCAAAGAAATAGCTCAATATTTGCATAAAAAGGGAATTTCTGCCTCCTTCTACCATGCTGGTTTGGAACCAGCCGATAGGAGTAAACGACAAGAAGATTGGCTTCAGAATAAAATACGGGTTATGGTGGCAACCAATGCCTTTGGAATGGGTATCGACAAACCAGATGTGCGGGTGGTGGTCCATATGGATTTGCCCGATAATTTGGAAGCGTATTTCCAAGAGGCAGGTCGAGGGGGGAGAGATGGAAAGAAATCTTTTGCTGTGTTGCTTTACAATGAAAAAGATAAAATCCTACTCGAAAAACAATTTGAGCAGGCGTTCCCCTCCTTGGAAGAAGTGAGACAAGTTTGGCAGGCTTTGGGGAGTTATTACCAATTGGCGATAGGTAGCGGCTTAGGGGAAAGTTATGATTTTGATTTGAATCTTTTTTCAAAAAATTATCAACTCGAAATCGTCAAAACATACAACTGCCTTAAACTTTTGGAACAAAATGCGTGGCTTACTTTGAGTGAAGCGATCCATCTTCCTCCCTCGATAAAATTCGTTATGGACAAGGAGTCGTTGTATGATTTTCAAATTAAAAATAAAAAGTTGGATGGTCTGATTCGTAAAATTTTGCAAACCCACCAAGGGGGATACAATCAGATTATGGTGCTTCGGAAATTCAGTGAATTAGCGTATTCTTTAAAAATTACTCCCGTCCAATTGCATACGATTTTGCAAAGTTTGCATCAACAACAAGTATTGATATATACACCGCAAAGAGATAAACCCCAACTTACTTTTCTGAAAGAAAGGGTTGGGATGGAAAATCTGAATTTTGATAAGGAGGCATATGATTTCAGATGGAACCGACAACGGGAAAGAATTGACAAGGCGATTTCTTATGCCGAATATCCGGTTTGCCGAAGTGAACAATTATTAAAATATTTCGGAGAAACGGAAACGGAAAATTGTGGTATCTGTGATGTATGTACTGGGCGTAATTCTTCGGAAATGACACCTGATGAATTCCAACGGTTACAAACAAAAATCATCGGATTATTAAAACATGAACAATTACTACCGAAGGAGATCCTAGAATCTTTTGCGCCTAAATATGAAAAGAAACTGCTTTTGGTTTTGAATTATTTGTACGAAGAAGAAATGGTGAAACGAAACGAAGATGGAAAAATAGTTGTCCATAAGTAACATAAAAAGAAACCGCCCCGATGTAAATCGGAGCGGTCAACACAATTACAATTAACTTACATAAGACTTTGACAATACTGTCATAATTTTTGTGTATAAGTCATCGGGTTTGATGGGCTTAGACATATATTCGTTCATGCCAATTTCAAGGCATTTTGCTGCTTCTTGTTTACTGCTGTTTGCTGTTAGGGCAATGATAGGAACTGGGCTTACTTCTCTAATTTTTGTTGTTGATTCAAATCCATCCATTACGGGCATTTGAATATCCATCAGGATGAGATCGTAGCCATGCTCTTTGAATTTTTCATAACCAATTAAACCATTTTCGGCAATGTCTACGGTGACAAAATCTGACCAAGAAGTCAATACTTTTCGGGTTGCAATTTGATTGAGGAAATGATCCTCAACCAACAATATCTTAAGTGCTTGGTTCGGTTTGTCATCAATACCGATCATTTCTTTTCTAACCGTTTTCACAGGAATAGTTACGGTAAACGTGGCACCTTTTCCTAATTCACTTTCTATAGCTAACTGCCCTTCTAGGCTTTTTACCAATTTATTGACAATGGCCATTCCCAATTGTTTATTGTCGCCGTCTTCGTAATTGACTTGTAGAAGATTATCAGCAACCAATAAATTTTCGATTTGGGTTTTCATTAGACCAACGCCTTGATCCTGAACTTTAACCACTAGATCGTATTGATCGTTCTGGATATTGCTCATTCCGAAATCAATGTTCACTTTGCTGTTTTCAGAAGAATATTTAATTCCGTTGTCAATAATATTATACAGAACTTGGCTCAGTTTGTTTTTGTCGGTTTTGAAATGTTTGGGCATCGAAATATCCGAATTGAATTTGAGGTCGATTTTCTTCTGACCTGCTTTCATTTGTACCAACTGTTTGGTTCTTTGCATGAAATCTTCCAACATGATTTCCTCTTCCTCGATGTTCACTTTTTCAGAAACCAACATTGAGAAATTCAATAGGTTATTAACAGAAATGGATAAATCATCTACGGAGGCTTTTAGGCCCTTCATTAATTCCTTTTCTGTTCCTCCCATCTCCGTATTGGATAGGATGTAAGAAAGGTTAAGAATGGATGAAAGAGGAGTACGGATATGGAAACTCATATCCTGAAGGATTTCCTCTTTTATTTTAGAAGTTTGCGTACTGAGGTTCTTTTCTATTATTAATTGTTCCCCTAATTTCCTTTCGGTGATGTCTTGGATTCCGCCAACCAATAAAAACTTACTGGAAATTTCATCATAATAAACCTTGGCATGAATCAGAACATAGTGTATCGTTCTACCATTAATGATGATTTTATGTTCGAGTTTATGTCGTTGGCCATCTTTGGCGGCTTCTTCGAAAAATTCTTCTACCCGATCCCGTTCATCAAAATGAACACAATTCAAATAATCTTTGAGGGTGGGGCGGATACTTCCCGGTAAAAAGCCAAGTATTCTATATACTTCATTCGTCCAAGACATTTCGTTGGTTACGAGATCCATTTCGAAGTTTCCGAAATTGGCCATTTCTTGAGCTTCAATATATCTTCGTTCACTAATGGAAAGACTCCTTGCTGTTTCTTCCAATGCTTTTTGTGTCTTATGGCGTTGCATGGAATAACGAACGACCCTTCCTAGTAACCTAGAATCGAATTCACCTTTGATGAGATAATCCTGGGCACCTGCTTTCACGGCTTGGTTACCGACAATATCGTCATTCAGACCCGTCATGACAACAACTGGAACCGATGCGTTTTTTTCCATGAAAGAAGTCAGCGTTTTAAAACCGGTACTATCCGGAAGTGATAGGTCTAATAAAACCAAATGAGCTGTATTGGATTCAAGAAAATCATTGCCTTCGTACAAGGATTCTACATGATGGAACTCATGCTTCATTTTGGTTTCTTTCAGAAAGATTTTCACCAAATGGGCATCAGCAGGATTGTCTTCTATGAGTAGGATGTTAAGTAGATTTCTATTCTTCATTTTTTAAGAGAACTAGTGGTAAAAAATGCGTAATAGGTGCAGTTAAGGTTAGTGTTTGTTAAAACGTAAATTTAGTATGTGGTATTAGAAGGCAGCATAACTGTTGAAAGCCAGAATTCTTCTATATTTCGTATCACTTTAAAAAAGCTATCATAATCTACGGGTTTGTTGATATAACAATTAGCGTGGAGATTATAACTTTTGATGATGTCTGTATCGGCATTAGAAGTGGTAAGTACAAT
Organism: Saprospiraceae bacterium; assembly: GCA_020629255.1. GTDB lineage: Bacteria > Bacteroidota > Bacteroidia > Chitinophagales > Saprospiraceae > JAHDCE01. Next base: position 4,421 of record JAHDDR010000175.1, read on the forward strand.
TACAGGTATTCTTCTCAATTCTGGGTCGCTTTTGATATCTTGAAGAACCTCTCGACCGTCTTTTTTCGGAAGATTGAGATCCAATAGAATGATATCCGGTGTTTTGGCGTTTTCAAAAGGAGATTGTTTTCTTAAATATTGGATAGCTTCTACACCATCCATGACCACAGAGAGCTCAACAGTCAAATTTCCTTCATTGAAGGCTTCCTTTGTTAATCGGACATCGCCGGGATTGTCTTCGATTAAGAGGATTTTGTATGGTTTCCTATGTTTTAGCATAAAAAATATTGTAAGTATTCGTAATTGTTAGTTGAGTTTACGCCTCTAATTTTAAAAGGTTGCGAAGAAAAGTTACAAAAATCAAAATTTTATTACATACGAAATTAAGATGGGGTATAACTGCTGATTATAGTTGGTTCATGTCACGATTTGGATAAAAATGAAAATTTAATTCTATTAAATGCTTGGAAATTCAAATTCCTTTATTATTTTTGGAACGCTTTTTGGATAACCTAATGACAGGCAAAACCAAACCATATGTATAGATTTACTAGAAGAACAATACCCCTTTTGTTTCTTTTCTTATGTCTCTCAAACTTCTCTTTTGGGCAGATTACCACAACTGAAGACGAATTTGTCAGTTCAAATACCAATATTTTAATCCCATCGCAAGTAGAGGATAATAAATATTATTTAGACTTGGAAGTGGTAGAAGGGCATTTGAGTGATTTCAGCATCATGGATGAAGAAAATCAAGTGGTTCTGAATACGAGTCTTGCCTTGTTGCCTTCAGACGCTCTTTTCGAATTGGATTTGACGGAATTCAAAAAGGGTGAGTATGTACTAAGAATTCGTACATACACCAACGAAATCAAAACCGATATTTCTATTCAATAATATTCTTCCTCTCCTCTTTATTATTGCGATGTATCTATCGATACATTACTTCCCGTTGTTCCTTTAATGATTCATCCCTAAGATATTCATCAAAACTCATCAATTTGTCTATTGTGCCCCTAGGCGTTATTTCTATGATACGATTGGCCACCGTATTCATGAAATGCTGATCGTGTGAAGTGAAAATAATATTTCCGGGAAAATCGATCAAAGCGGTGTTAAAAGTGGTGATGGATTCTAGATCCAAGTGGTTGGTCGGTTCATCCAATAAAAGGAAATTTGGGTTTTGCAGCATCATTCTGGAGAGCATACATCGTACTTTTTCCCCTCCGGATAAGACGCCCGATTTTTTCAGTACTTCTTCTCCCGAAAAAAGCATTCTACCCAAGAATCCCCGAATAAATATTTCATCTTTTTCTTTAGAATATTGCCGAAGCCAATCGATCAAAGACAAATTTTGGCTGCCAGAGAAAAATTCTTCATTTTCATTTGGGAGGTAAGCGGGAGTAATCGTCGTTCCAAATTTGAAATGCCCCGTATCCGGTGTACTGTTTCCGGTTAGTATTTCGAAAAAGTGGGTCATGGCGAGACCATCTTTGGAGAACAAGGCTATTTTTTCTTCCTTGTTCATCGTGAAATTGATTTGAGAGAACAGGACTTGTCCATCTATTTTTTTAGATAGGTTCTGTACTTCCAGAATTTGATCACCAGGTAATCGTTCGGGTTTGAAATGTATAAAGGGATATTTCCTGCTCGAGGGTTTGATTTCTTCCAAGTTTAATTTTTCGAGGGCTTTTTTTCTGCTGGTGGCTTGCTTGGATTTTGAGGCATTGGCACTAAAGCGTTGAATGAAATCCATCATTTCCTTTCGCTTAGCATCGACTTTCTTGTTCTTATTTTGCATTTGGCGAAGAGCCAGTTGACTGGTCTCATACCAGAAAGTATAATTACCCGTAAATATTTTTACTTTACCAAAATCAATATCAGCAACATGGGTACAAACCATATCTAAAAAATGTCGATCGTGGGAAACCACTATGACTAAATTTTTATATTCTGCCAGAAAATCTTCCAGCCACATAACGGTCTCAGCGTCGAGATCGTTGGTCGGCTCATCTAACAAGAGAATATCAGGGCTGCCAAAAAGGGCTTGTGCCAGTAAGACTCTTACTTTCTGAGGGCCGGTCAAATCTTTCATCAATTGATAATGAATATTCTCCTTTACACCCAGATTACTTAGTAATTCGGCAGCACTGCTTTCGGCTTCATAGCCTCCCATTTCCCCAAATTCGGCTTCCATTTCGCTGGCTCTCATGGCATCTTCTTCACTGAGTTCCGGATCCGCCCAAAGCTTGTCTTTCTCCACCATTAAATCATATAATTTCCGATGCCCCATCATCACTGTATGCAAGGGCGTGAATTCATCGAATTCGAAGTGGTTTTGTTTAAGCACAGCCATTCGGTTACCAGGCAAAATATGGACTTGCCCACCAGTTGGGTCTATTTCGCCGGAAAGGATTTTAAGAAAGGTAGATTTACCCGCACCATTGGCACCAATCACTCCATAGCAATTACCCGGAGTGAATTTCAGGTTCACCTCATCGAAGAGGGTTCTTTTTCCGTATTGGAGCGAAATATCGTTGACTGTTATCATGAGCAGATTTTTAGGCTGCAAATGTACATATTATAACTGATTCTAACAGTAAAAACGTAATTGCATTGGCAAATACAAAAGCAAATTATCATTTAGAAAAAATGAATACTTTTTTGAAAAAAAATAATATTTTTAATTTGATAAATAAGATTCCATTTTATATTTAAGGTTGGATGTAGCCCCTCTTAGAAATTCTATATGAGAAAGGAAAAGATCAATATTGTTTGGTTGAAAAGAGATTTGCGGATTCGGGATCACCGCCCATTATTCGAAGCATCCCAAAGAGGGCTCCCTACATTGATTCTTTGTCTTTTTGAACCTGTCCTTTTTTCTTTGCCCCAATCATCCAATCGGCATTGGCGATTTATTTATCAAAGTGTAGAAGATTTAAATTCTCAAGGGATGGGCGTAGAATCGATACATGGAGATGCCCAAGTAATTTTTGAATCCCTATCGGAATATTATGATATCCAAGAAGTTTTTTCCTATCAGGAAGTGGGGCTGAAGGTTACTTATGATAGAGATGAATTATTACGCTCCTATTTTCTTTCAAGAAATATCAAATGGTATGAATTTCCTAAAGATGGTATTATAAGAGGGAAAAAAAATCGGATTGGTTGGGAAGAGCAATGGTATGAGGAAATGGAAAAACCCTTGTATTTATTCCAAAAGGAATCCCTCGAAATCATTGAATTACCTGAGGATATCAAAAAGAAATTTTCCTTGGATGCTTTGGATGCTGATGTATTTAAAAAAGAAGATTCTTTTCAGGTAGGTGGCGAAAAACTTGCCCAAAAAGAATTGATGGATTTTGTAGAACGGAAAGCTCCGAGGTATTTGGCAAATTTATCGAATGTGATTGAGAGTAGGAAATGGGGGAGTCGATTGTCGGTCTATTTATCTTATGGGTGCATTAGTTTGAAGGAGGTATATCAGACCGTATCCGAATATGTGGATGATACGAGGGACGGAGAGAATTATAAAAAATACCTCATCCGTTTATTTTGGCGAAGCCATTATATCCAAAAATTGGAAACCGATTGGATACTGGAATTCGAGCCGACCAATGTGCAATTAAAAAATTCGGATAAAGAATTCGATCCGGATTTGTTCTATGCCTGGGCTGAAGGAAGAACCGGCTACCCATTAATTGATGCCTCGATTCGTTGTTTGGAAAAAACAGGTTTTGTCAATTTTAGGCAAAGGGCAATGTTGGTCACGTTCGCCACCTTTACGCTTTGGCAGGAATGGGAAAAAATAGCACAGCATTTGGCTCGTTTATTCCTCGATTTTGAACCGGGGATTCATTATGGACAAATCCAATTGCAATCGGGTTTGACAGGTTATCATACCCTTCGGCTCTTCAATCCGATCCTCCAATCCCAGAAACATGATAAGCATGGGGATTTCATCAAAAAGTGGTTGCCCCAATTAAAAGATCTCCCCAAAGAACACATCCATACTCCTTGGAAAATGAATCCGGAAGAGCAAAAAAAATACAATTGTATTCTTGGAAAAGATTATCCCGAACCCATCGTCGATTATGAAATTGCAACGACCATTGCCAAAACATATTATTGGGCGGTGAGGAATAGGGAACCCGTTCTATTGGAATTACCAGAAATTTTCAAGAAATACTGCTTGCCCAAAAATATTGATAAATACATGGAATCGATGGAGTTCAATCTCAGGGAAATGAGAAGGAACCAACGCCGTTAGTAGAGATTATTCGTAATAAAGTCTAATGTCTAATACAACAAATACTTTTTTCTTTTCTGTTTATAATTTTCCAAACCTGTTTCCCAGGATTTCTTGATTTCTTCTTCCGTTTTTCCAGCCAAGATATCTTTTCGAAGTTGATCGGTTCCTGCCAGTTTATCTATGAATTTTGTTCCGAGAAAAAATTGAGCCTTGTTAGGGAATTTTTGATGAAAATCGATCAGATAATTCAAATTGAGTCCTTTTTCATTTCGGATACTTTCCAAGGGTAAGGAACTCAAATCCATACCATAACATTCTTTATCCTTGTGTTTGGGATATTTTGCTCCCGGGCGGGAAACGGGGATATAAGAAAAATCCTTGGCGGGATAATCCGGATGCCCGAAAACTTGGAATTGCTTTGTCGTTCCCCTTCCTGCATTTACATCTGTTCCTTCGAAGAAACAAAGGGACGGGTACAAATAAATCGAACGCATATTGGGTAAGTTGGGAGAAGGTTTAATGGGTAATTCATAAACTTCATCATGATTGTAATTTAGACAAGTCACATACTCCAAAGAACATTGGATACCTCCCTTGAGCCATTGTTCGCCGTTAATCATTTTTGCCAATTCGGCAACGGTTAGGCCATGTACTACGGGTATGGGGTGCATACCAACAAAAGATTTGAATGGTTTTTCCAAAATAGGACCGTCTATGTAGTGTCCGTTAGGGTTGGGGCGATCCAAGACCAAAACAGTGATTCCTTGCTCGGCACAAGCTTCCATAACATAATGCATCGTTGAGATGTAAGTGTAAAATCTAGCTCCCACATCTTGGATATCGAAAACAACCACATCTATCCCTTCTAAATCTTCGGGAAGTGGTTTTTTCCTTTTCCCATATAAAGAAATGATGGGCAAAC
>JAHDDR010000007.1 GCA_020629255.1 Saprospiraceae bacterium
ATAGCTGACTAAAGGTGTGGGTGTGTATCACCCGCTATGCAATACAGAGGACCGGCCATCTACCCAGGTGGTCGGTTTTTTTGCGTCATGGATTTTCAACGTGGTATTCAATTTCGTGGGCTTCCATCCAAGAAGGCATTTCCAATTTCCCCATCATACGTTCCATTACATTCATGGGCACCACATCTTCTCTTTTTCTATTTTGTTGTAATAATTTTTGATGGGGCACTTCCAAATAAACAATTTTGGTACGTGCTTTATATGTCGTAAAAGTATTGATGTTTTTCGCTCTCAAATCTTGGGTCAGGTTTGTCGCATTTAAAATAAAGGGTTCCCCTTTTCTTAAAAATACTTTCATCCTTTCTTTCGCCACTTGAGCAATCTTCCCTTGTGCTTTTCCATCCCTAGGAGAAATTTTAAATTCCTTTCGGATTTCATCTAAAGAAATAATCGGCAAATCCGGATAATTATTTTTGATGAATGTATCCTTACCCACTCCGGGAAAACCACACATCATGATGACCTCACAAGTGGAATCATCGAAGGGGACATAATCAGGTGAGCTTTTTTCTTTTCGGAAATAAATAAATCGGGATAATGATGTTTCAAAATTTCTTGGATTTCCCCAGCAATCATTTTCCAGACAATACTCTTTGAATAATTCTACCCGATCTAAAAAATCATTTTTGTCTTTGGAAATCCTTCCTAAAATATCTGCCTTCGCTAAAAGATATAAGAGTGAAGTATCCACTTCCAAACTACAACGGAATAATTCTTTTTGCGGATTATTTTTTTCCAAAACCCAAATTGGCAAACCATGATATCGAACTAATTTTGCAATTTGTTCGCGATTTAAAAAAGGTGTTTTTACATCTTTGTATAATATTTTTCTTGTTGTAAATTCTCCTTTTTTAGCATGACGAGGAGAACGGATTTCTCCTTTTTCATTGATTTCGGTTGTGCTTCTTTTTTCTACATCATGCAATAAAGCTGCTGCAAAAAGAATTTCTTTTTGTTCGTCTTCTAATGCTTGATATTCTTCCAACTTTAATAATTCATCTATCACCATTTGTGTATGGATATCCACATTTCCTTCTGCATGGAAAATAGGATCTTGTGGCACATCAGACATGTCTGCTACCCAATCGAATTTTTGTTGAAGAAATTCCCAATCTTTATTTTCTGCAATCGTCCACATAATCTATATTGTTTTTGAGATGTATTATTCAAGTGGATATTCCCATTTTAATTTTGCCCGTTTCCAATTTCTTGTCCAATGCTCGTTTGTACTTACATGATTTTCCCTCACGTATTTAAATACATTTTTTTTGAAGTCATCCACTAAAAATTCGTTTTTATTTTTCGTTACGATGCCTTCCATGGTACAAGGTTCTTTTGTTTCTGCATCCACAGAATCAAAAAGGCTGGGTTCTTTAATGATATCCAAAACCCTTGTTTCAAAATTTTCTTTGTTATCCATAACATCTTCCTGTATGATGGGAACCGTCGGCAAATCAAAATAATGGGCATAGAATTCCACTTCTTCCCAGCACAACCATTTATCCAAATAACGGATGCCGAAAATAAAAAAGTGCTCATCGAGATCGGTGTACTCAATCGAATGGATCGCATAAAGATTTTCGCCGAATATTTCTAAATCGCCCAAATCATTTTTCATCCAAGACCAACGCTCTTTCAAATAATTCGCCCACGGGTGAATCGTTGGTGCTGCATGTGATCTTGCAAAAACACCATATTTATTCAAACAAGAATTTTCACCATCCAATTTCTCGGTATGAATAACGGTTTCAATTCCCGAAATATCTTCCCACCAATCGAAATTAATTCGATCGTCGTTGGTTGTACCGGGCGAAAATGGATAATGATAAGTCCGTCCATATTTTTTTGACCAACTCATAATTATGAATTAAATGTAAGATAAAACAATCTTATTCCAATTGTATCTATTGTAGATATGCACCTAAATATTTAGGTGAAAAAGAAATGATATGATAGAGAAATATTACATAGCTGACCTTTGAACGGGTTTCAATTTTAAACAGGCTCTTAATTCCGATTTTAATACAGCATTTAATATAAATTAGTTCCAAAAGGATTTCTTTTCTTTTTCATCTTTCAAATCTTACCTTTGCACCATGCAGGAAAATCTGAAAAGACTCCTAGAATATTATCGAGAGGATGGCCGAACACAAAAACTAGTTTCGAGTCTTTCGACAGAGACTCCTATGCGTATTCAACCCGTAGGAGCCATCGGCTCTCTCCCTGCTTTCATTCTGACCGGAGCCTACATGAATGATCCCCGCCTTCATCTTTTTATCGGAAAAGATAAAGATGATGCCGGTTATTTCAAAGAAGATTTACAAACGCTTTTTGGACAAAAAAATATACATTGGTTCCCCGATTCTTTTCGAAGACCTCAAGATTTCACAAGATTGGAATCCAATAATATTTTACAACGAACGGAAACCGTTAATAAAATTACGTCCGATAGTCGCCTCGGCGAAATTGTCGTCACCTACCCCGAAGCCCTTTTCGAAAAAGTAGTGGCTCCTGAAATTCTTGGAGAAAATAGAATTAAAATAAAAGTAGGCGAAGAATTAGATGTTTCTTTTCTAATAGAAATTCTAACAGAGTTTGGATTTAATCGTGAAGATTTCGTTTATGAACCGGGGCAGTTTTCTGTAAGGGGATCTATTATTGATATTTTTTCTTATGGAAATGATTGGCCTTATCGTGTCGATTTATTTGATGAAGAAGTCGAATCCATCCGCTTGTTTGATCCGACAACACAATTGTCTCAAAAAAATATTTCTGAAGTCAATATCATCCCGAACATTAATACTCGTTTCGAGAACAGTCAGAAAATATCTTTATTAAAAGTATTACCTAAAAATACAGTCATTTGGGTCAGGGATGTTCAGATGTTATTGGATGCCATAGAAAATTGTTTTGGCAAGGCGATTAAATTATCCAAAGAAATAAAAATTGAAGAGGACGATGAAAATAAAATGGCTTTATTAAAAGATAGAGCCTTTGTTCGTCCTGATGATATTATTTCTGATTTGGAAAAATACCATACCATTATTTTCAAAGGATTGCAATTAGATATCCAACCCGATGTAACGATACATTATAATGCATCTCCACAAAAATCTTTTAATAAAAATTTCCAATTATTAATTGAAGATTTAAGAGAGAAAGAAAAAGATAAAAAAGAAAATTTCATTTTTGTCCCTCATAAAAAACAAGCAGAACGATATTTTCATATTTTCGAAGATCTAGAAGCCAAGGTTCCCTTCCACCCCATCACCAATGTCATACACCATGGGTTTTTAGATGATGATTTGAATGTAGCCTTATATACCGATCATCAAATTTTCAATCGATTCCATCGATACAATCTTAGAAAAGGTTTTACCAAAACCAAAGCCATTAATTTAAGATTGCTTCGAGAATTAACGCCCGGAGATTATGTTACACACATCGATCATGGCATCGGAAAATATTCGGGTCTTGAAAAATTAAATGTCAACGGGCAGATACAAGAGTGCGTTCGTTTATTGTACAAAAACAACGACTTATTATATGTGAGTATTCATTCCTTACATAAAATATCAAAATATATTTCTAAGGAAGGAGCTAAAAAACCACTCGTTAATAAATTAGGGTCGGATGCATGGCAACGCATTAAAAGAAAGACCAAAAGAAAGATAAAAGACATTGCCGCCGACTTAATTCGACTCTATGCCAAACGAAAAGCCACCAAAGGATTCCCCTTCCCCCAAGACGGGTACATGCAAACAGAGTTAGAAGCTTCTTTCTTATACGAAGATACTCCCGATCAATTTAAAGCGACACAAGCCGTAAAGGAGGATATGATGAAAGATTATCCAATGGATCGCTTAATTTGTGGAGATGTTGGGTTTGGCAAAACTGAAATTGCCATCCGGGCAACGTTCAAGTGCGTGATAGGGGGCAAGCAAGTCGCTATTTTAGTTCCTACAACTATTTTGGCACTGCAACATTTCAAAACCTTTAATGATCGATTAAAAGATTTTGGCGTTACCGTAGATTATATTAATCGATTCCGATCGGCAAAAGAAAAACGAATAATTTTCGAAAAATTAAAAGCAGGGGAAATAGATATTGTGATCGGTACGCACGGTTTATTAAACAAACAAGTCGGCTTTAAAGATTTAGGATTATTAATTATTGATGAAGAACAAAAATTCGGTGTTGCTGCCAAAGAAAAATTAAGGAATTTAAAAGTCAATGTCGATACCCTAACGCTTACTGCAACACCCATCCCTAGAACCTTGCAATTTTCCTTAATGGCCGCTAGGGATTTATCATTAATCAAAACACCTCCGCCTAACCGGCAACCTATTCATACAGAAATCAGAATGTTTAATGATGAAATCATTAAGGAATCTATTTATTATGAAATTTATCGAGGCGGGCAAGTATTTTTTGTCCACAACAGAGTAAAATCTTTACCAGACATTCATGCTATGGTTGCCCGGCTTTGTCCCGATGTTGATATTGCTATGGCACATGGACAAATGGACCCCAAAAAATTAGAAACGACTTTAATTGATTTTATTAATCGGAAATTCGATGTTTTATTATGTACAAATATCATCGAAACCGGTTTGGATATTGCCAACGCTAATACCATCATTATTAATAATGCCCATCAATTTGGCATGAGTGATTTGCATCAGCTTCGTGGTCGGGTAGGACGTTCTAACCGAAAAGCATTTTGCTATTTATTTTCTCCTCCTCTTTCTGTCCTTACTCCCGATGCTAGAAAAAGGCTACAAACTTTAGAAGAATTTTCTGACTTAGGTTCCGGTTTCGATATTGCCATGAAAGATTTGGATATACGGGGTGCCGGAAATTTATTGGGCGGCGAACAATCCGGTTTTATTGCAGACATCGGTTTTGAAACCTATCAAAAAATATTAGACGAAGCCATCCAAGAATTAAAGGAAAGTGAATTCAAAGACTTATTTAATGAAGAGGATGGAGAGAAAGAGTATGTAAGGGACGTTATTATCGAAACCGATGCAGAAATGCACATCCCAGACAATTATGTAACGAACATACAGGAGCGTTTAAATTTATATCATCTTTTAGATAAATTGGAAAATGAAGAAGAAATAGAAAATTTCATTTCCCAAATGGCTGATCGATTTGGCAAAGTTCCTAAATCTGTTTATAATTTATTCGAAGCCCTACGCATGAGATGGCATTGCAAAGCCCTGGGTTTCGAGCGACTAAATTTAAAAGGAAATAAATTAAGATGTTATTTTGTCAACGATCCCCAATCTTCTTTCTACGAAACGGATCATTTTAATCATTTAATTGATTATGTCAACAACTTGGGTGATCGCCACATGCGTTTCAAACAATCGGTCAGGCATTTTTTCTTAGTGAAAGATGAATGCAAATCGCTAAAACAAGCTGTACATACTTTAGAAGGAATTGTAAAAGGTGTAAAAAAGAAAAAGGAGGGAAATTAATTTCCCTCCTTTTTCTTTTTTATAAATTCTTTTATTTTTTCTTCTGGGGTATAAGTACATAACTAAAATTAAATTGCCCAAGCCCTGTTAATCCCGCGGCTCCTTCAAATTCATTCCAAGCATATCCAAGACCAATATTAAAACCTAATTGCAAATTATTATTAAATGTTCTTTGTACTCCAAATATAGGTCCAAAATTAGCACCATTCCCAATCGTAACAAAATCCGTCGAAGACAATATTTCTTTCGTATTCCCTCCTATATGAACCCCAAAAAACAAACCCGAATTATTATATATGGATTTCTCTTTTCTAATTCGTTTTGCTTTATTAAAATACACTCGGTATTGTACAAAAAATGTAGGTGCAACCAAAAAATAATTTTCTGTTTGATTCCCGATGGTATATGATCCTCCCACGGCAGCTATATTAGCTCCTAGAGCCATCGTCTGATCTTTCGCCAATTGTATCTCCCCTGCAACACCCGGTGCAAGAAAATCAATACGTAATGATCCTTTTGTTTTTTCTTCATCTTCATCTTGTGCATGTAATGAAAAAACAAAAAAGCAACATGCAAACAATAATAAATTCTTCAGTGTCATAATGGTTATTTTTTATGGTTAAAAATTAATTACCCTTTATTAGAAAGAATCAGCCAGCTTGCTCCAATAGAAACATAATTCATCCGATCGGTTATCCCTGTTCCAAAGGAAAAATCGAATTGTAAATTATCATTCATTAAATAGGTAAAGCCTGCATCGAAATTGGCAACAAAATTTTCCATTTCTGATACTTCGCCATAAGGTTCAATATAAATACCTACTTTTTCACTCACTCCAATTCCTAGAGCCAACGAATAGGTCAAGTCTCCTTTTTTATTAATATTTCCGAAATAATTATATCCTATATTATATCCCAAACCTAAATTTTCTCCTAAGCCATGAGAAATACTTAATTTATTAATCGTTCCATATTCTCCTGCCGACAATGCCTTTGTGCCGGACGGCAAAGACAAATGGGATAAAAAAGCTACTTCCGTATTACTCTCTTCTTTTTTAAAAAATTGGATTTTTGTTCCCACTTCAATATCACTTATCCCTTGTGTAGATTCATCACCAAATTTAACACTTTCTATTTGATTCAATAATCTTAATTCTATTCCTTTTGTAATTCCATATCTAAATAGAGTCGTTGGTAATAAAATCTGCCTCGTTGGTTTAATACTTTCTCCGGTATAACCGATTAAAAACCCCGATTCTATTTGTAAATTCCCTTTTCCAACAGTAGACGAACTTTCTGTTTGGTCGGGTCTATCCGTAACGATTTGGGCTTGGGCTTTTCCTACAAAAAAAATTGCTAAAAAAAATAGTATTGAAATTTTATTCATTCTTATAAATTTAACTTGAATAAAACCAGCTCAAAAATATTTCTGAGCTGGTTTTAAAAAATGGCAAAAATAAAACAACTATTACATTTGCTTTCTATTCATTGACTATAAATCAATAAATCTTATTTTATTCGAAACCATATAATTTTTTCATCTTATCAAAAATGGCCGTGTTTTCGTAAATACCTCCGAAATTTTCTGCACCCGGGCCATAAGCAAAAACAGGAATTAAATCTGCCGTATGATAATCGGTTGTAAATGCAGTGACTAGACTATCCATTTTAGATCCTTTATTAATGGCATAGCCTCCTGTTTCATGATCGGCTGTTACGATAACCAATGTTTCTCCATCTCTTTCGGCAAAATCCATAACATGACCGATGGCTTTATCGAAATCATGCATTTCTGTAATAATGTAATTCGATTCGTTGGCATGCCCGCCCCAATCAATTTGTGAACCTTCAATCATTAAGAAAAATCCATTTTCTTTTCCTCGTTCATTTAAAAAGGCTACCGACTTTTTTGACACCCCCGGCAAATAATTTCTTCCCTCAGCTGCTGTAACCGGATCGGTATTCGCTGTATAAAACGCAAACGGTTTTGAAGGATCCATTTTTATATCATTAATCGGTTCTTGGAAAAAATCAGAAACGACATAACCTTTTTTCCTTAATTCTTCCGAAAGATTTTTTCCATCTTCTCTTTTTTCGAAATGATCTTTTCCGCCCCCTACAAATAAATCAATATCCGTTTTTAAAAAATCGGCTGCATTTTCCTGATGCATTTTTCTTTTTTTCTGATGGCAAATAAAACTTGCCGGCGTAGCATGGGTAATTGTAGATGTCGAAACCATCCCGGTAGCTAAACCTTTTTCTTCTGCTATCTCCAAAATAGTTTTTACAGGCACCGTATCCTTGTCCACACCAATCGCCCCATTATATGTTTTCACACCACAAGAAAATGCCGTTGCCCCCGCTGCGGAATCCGTCACCAAATTATCAAAGGCATACGATTTATGCAGTCCCACTGTTTTAAATCTTTCCAAATTCAAACGATTTCCATTGGTATATAAACCCGCCGAAATTTGGGTCACACCCATTCCGTCACCAACCATGAGAATAATATTTTTAGGTTTTTTTTCTTCCTGTTCGGTATTGGATGTTGATGGTGTTTCACAAGCAAAAAAAGCCATTGTGAAAATCAATATAAAAATGATGCTACGTTTCATGATGTCTAAATTTAATTTCTGTAAGTTTACAAAGATAAGTACTGGAACAAAATTATATTCATTTAATTTGTCCTTGTGCTTGAGCATATTTAAAGTTTAATTATCGTCAGCCATATTTATTATGTCTACAAAAATCATCAATGTTTGGTCAAGTCCGAGAAATATCTCCACTGCATTTATGTATGCTTGGGCTCAGCGTGATGATTTTTCTGTTGTCGATGAACCTTTATATGCGCATTACCTTAGAGTAACGGATGCCGAACATCCAGGGAAAAAAGAAATTTTAGAAAGCCAACAACCACATGCCGTTGATGTGATTCGCGATGTTCTTCTGGCTTCTTATCCTACCCCTTGGGTTCTGCACAAACAAATGACCCATCATTTGGTCGATATGGATTGGTCGTTCATGAAGAAAACATACAATGTTCTTCTTATCCGAAACCCGAGGGAAATTATTGCTTCTTATTCCAAGGTAATTCCTCATCCTACCATGAGGGATATTGGTATTAAAAAACAAATGGATTTGTATCAATACCTAAAAGAAAACAATTCCCTTACCGCTATTTTGGATACGAATGAAATTTTGAAAAATCCAGAAAAAATATTTCAAACCCTTTGTGCCCAATTAAATATTGAATTCCAAGAAAGCATGTTGCATTGGGATGCCGGAGCCAGACCAGAGGATGGCGTCTGGGCAAAATATTGGTATGCTAATGTGCATCGTTCCACTGGTTTTGCGCCTTATCGAGCCAAGGACATTTCTTTATCCGAAGAATTAGAATTATTGGCATTAGAATGCATGACTTATTATGAACAACTTTTTGAACATTGCTTAAAAGCTTGATGTATGTTACAATCATTCAATGAAAAAAATAAAGACATCTTTGTATATGTAAAGGATCGTTTGGTGAAACGGAAAGATGCAAAAGTATCGGTTTTTGATAGTGTGGTACAAGGAGGAGATGCCGTTTGGGAAGGTCTTCGGGTCTATGATGGTCGGATTTTTTGCTTGGAGCACCACCTAGAACGTTTGCAGAATTCTGCCCATGCCCTTTGCTTCAATGATATCCCTTCCAATGAGGAAATTACCCGAGCTATTTTTGAAACCCTAAAGGCCAATAACATGATGGACGGTGTGCACATCCGCCTTACTTTGACCCGAGGCGAAAAAACAACCTCAGGAATGGATCCCCGTTTAAATGTTTATGGTTGCACTTTAATTGTATTAGCCGAATGGAAACCTCCGGTCTATCCTAGTTCCGTAAAATTGATGACCTCTAGTGTCCGCAGAAATAATCCCATGTTTTTGGACTCTAAAATCCATCACAATAATTTGCTGAATAATATTCTGGCAAAAATCGAAGCCAATAATGCGGGTGCCAATGCCGGAATCATGTTAGATATGAATGGTTTTGTAGCAGAAGCGAATGGTGTGAATTTGTTTTGCATCCAGAAAGGAGTTGTTTTGACCCCTTTTGCCGATGCTTGCTTGCCGGGCATTACTCGAAAATTGGTATTGGATTTGTGTGAAGAAAATAATATTCCTTGTGCAGAGAAAAATCTGTCTTTATTGGAATTTTATACAGCAGATGAAGTTTTTTGCACCGGAACTATGGGAGAACTGACTCGGGTGGATGAAATTGATAGTAGGAAAATCATCAATAAGAGTGGTATAGAACGATTGGAAGAGATAAACTTGTTGTTTATGGAGAAAACGAAATCATCGGGAACCCGGATTGTATAAAAAAATAAAGCCGTCATCTCTTTCGATAACGGCTTTGAAATAAACGCACTATAAAACCCCGATATTCTTGAATTTCCCCGTTGGGAAATGTATTATCGTTTTACAATTCTATATTTGCAAGCATT
Source organism: Saprospiraceae bacterium (assembly GCA_020629255.1). Classification (GTDB taxonomy): domain Bacteria; phylum Bacteroidota; class Bacteroidia; order Chitinophagales; family Saprospiraceae; genus JAHDCE01. The sequence continues at coordinate 10,030 of JAHDDR010000007.1, forward strand.
GTGCCAGTTATTTTCAATGAAAAATCAACTATTAATATGTGTTAATATTATATATTTAAATAACTTAAAAACAGCCTCCAGCTTAAATGTCATTTTGAAAAACAATCAAAACTTTAACACTTGTTAAGAAAAGAACTTATTTTTGATATTATGATTCATTCCAATTTGGAAGGGAATTATATGATTCTGGGTTAAAATATGTTCCGAAATGAATGATCAGAAGTTTATGTTTTGGCAAAAATGGCTTACTTGGGCAAATGTCTTGACGCTATTTGTGGGAATTCTTGTAGCTTTTGCCGGAAATTCTTTCTTTTTCGACCTCCACAATAGTTATACCAAAGAAATATACTTTGAAGGAAATAATATTGAAGGGAGCATGCTGGAATTCAAGAATTGGCTTTTTGGAATTATAGGCGGTACTATTGTTGGATTCCATCTTTTGGCTATCATGATTTCAGAGCATGCTTTCAAAAAGAAAGAAAAATGGGCTTATACTGCCATGTGGTTGGGTCTTTTATCTTGGTTCATCATTGATAGTAGTGTATCCATATATTGTAGAGCCATCCATAATGTTGTCATCATTAATATTCTTGCTTTGCTCCTAATCGGCTTACCTTTGGTGATGACTCGAAAAGCCTTTGTAAAAAAATAAAGCTCAAATTTGCCTAGTTTGTTGATTTCGATTACCTTTGCCCTCCGTTATTCAAAATAAGATAATTTTCATATGGCACATCATAGTTCAGCTAAGAAAAGAATCCGTCAATCGGCAAAACGTCGTTTGCACAATAGATTTTACAAAAAAACCGCTCGTACCGCTATTAAGAACCTTAGGGGTATGACTGAGAAGAAAGATGCAGAAACATTCTTACCTAAAGTAGTAAGCATGATTGATCGTTTAACTAAGAACAACCAGTTCCACAAAAACAAAGCGGCCAATCTAAAAAGCAAGTTAACCAAATATGTAGCGAGTCTCTAAATAGGGGTTTGCTTGGATAATTTTTTTATCCATCATATATATACAAAAAGTACTTTGGGTGAAAGAAGTGTAATGCTTCTTTCACCTTTTTCTGTGTTATAATTATAATGTTTTCAAATACTCCATAACTTGCTCCCTTTCTTCATCGGATAAAGCATCCCCATAATAATGCCCTTCATTCCCATATCCCAGAAGTGTTGTATCATAAGTCTGCTTATTAACTTGGCTTCCCCTTTCTGTATAATTCCATCCGACCCGATCCAAATCATAATCATTAGAATCGAATGAGCGTTCCCAGTAAGTGGGTCGTTTACTACTATCTAATAAAGCTTCCAGTGTTGGAACCGATGCATTGTGCAAATAAGGAGCCGTTGCCCAGATACCATCCAAAGGAGGAGCAACATATCCCCGTTCCGGTTCTATGAACGCATCATAAGGTGCTTGTGAAAACCAACTCGAATTGTACCAATCAACAAATTGGGTATAGTCATCATAACTCTCTACAATGTAGGGATCGGTCTGAATAGCATCTAAGCGAATCAAGAGGTTCGGGTAGGTTTCATTATCCCCATAAGTGCCATGACATTGTGCACATTCATCATTAAAGATTTTTTCTCCTTGTGTAACCTTTGTTTCGTCTACGGCATTCGGAAATGTCGGTGGTTCTATAGTTTGAAGGTAAGCCAATACATCGGCAAAATGACCATCAATTTCTCTAGCTTTTACAGTGTCCTTTACGGTTAATAAACTAGAGGACATCATAAAACGGGCAAAATCTTTTCTTCCCAATGCATTATAGAACATCGTGTTTTTCTTTTGCATGTGCCACCAGGCTGGAACATCTGTAGGAGGAACCGCTTCCGGGATCTCTACTAAAGGATTTTCACTCCAAGTCAGATCTTCCGGATTTCTATGGGCTGCCAAAACCGCTGCTAATTTATCCGCTGGATTTACTCCTTGAGATTCCGTAACTGTTTGGGGTCCTACTGCCAACACTGCCCTCCTAAAGGGTTCATAGGCTTCCCATTCGGGCGATGGATTACCATATAAAACGCCCATTCCCAAATCAATAGTAGGAATCAAGTTGCTTTGGTCGTCTGTAAAATTGGCTTCAGAGGCTCCCATCCCCACCACCAACTCTCCTCGAAATACGGAAGCATGGCAGGCCAAACAATTCGCTGCCACCACCCGCACTCCATTGGGTGCATTGACGGCTGTAAAATCATAGGCGACATTTGCATTATCTCCCGTTCTTCCCAAACGATTATGGGCATTGCCCGCCAATGGGGATATCGAATACGCTTGAAGCGGTACTCCGGATCCTACATAATCTCCATATACCAAATATTCGTAGCCCGCAACGGGGTCGCCATCTCTTTGAGTATATGACGGTAATTCGATGGCTCCAGGGGGGAGTCCATTATTATCCGAATTATCATCTTTACAATTGGAAAAAAATAGAGTTAGAGATAGTCCAAGTATCAATACAAGGGTTGTCTTCTTCATTTTGATTCATTTTATCTGAAATGAAGATAAAAAAATCCCGATGGTATTCCAAAATACCATCGGGACAAATCATCTCACTATCTTATTATAAGATAGCACTTTAAACATTTTACTTATCTACCATCCAAGTCGTCCCTTCTTTACCATCCTTTACTTGGATGCTCAATTCTTTCAATTTATCCCGAATCAAATCGGATGTCGTCCAATCTTTCTTAACTCTGGATTCTTTCCGGATATCAAGAATCAAATCCATCAATCCATTCAAGGTATCACCACTGCCGCTGGAAGATGTTTGGGTTTCATCCAACAATCCGAAAATGACGAAAATGAAATCATGGAAAAGTTTTTTCATTCTTTCCAACGTTTCTTCAGAAATGGAATGAATATCCAAATGCCCCGACTTAAACGAATTGATTTTATTGACCAATGTAAATAACCTAGACAATGCTTTGGGTGTGTTGAAATCGTCGTCCATGTCAAGAATAGCATTATTCAATGCCTCATTGATTTGTTGATCTTCATCGTTTGGGTTCGTTTTCTTTTCATGTGCCAAGGACTGCAATGTATGGTATGCTTCCATCAACCTCATATATCCTTTCTCCGCAGCCAACAAAGCATTGTCGCTTAAATCCAATGTACTTCTATAATGGGCTTGTAACATAAAAAACCGAACAACCATCGGGCTGAACGCTTTGGACAGCATTTCATTATTACCTGAAAATAATTCCTCAGGCATTACAGAGTTGCTTTTTCCAGTAATAGGATCCGGTGTCTTGCTCATTTTACGACCATTCCCCAAAAGCATATCGGCATGCATCCAATATTTTACCGGAACAGTACCACATGCTCCACAATTCTGAGCTATTTCGTTTTCATGATGGGGAAATTTTAAATCTTCTCCTCCTCCGTGAATATCAAATTCGCTTCCGAGATATTTGGTACTCATGACGGAGCATTCCAAATGCCAACCGGGGAAACCTTCTCCCCAAGGAGAATCCCATTTTTGTAAGGTATTGTCTTCTGCTTTAATCCAAATGGCAAAATCAGCAGGATTTCTTTTCTCTCCCTGATTTTTTAATTCTCTGGATTCCGCGAGCATATCGTCCAATTTCCTCCCAGATAATTGACCATAAACATCTTTTTCTTGAGCGAACTTTACAGTATCAAAATAAATGGAACCATCTACCTCATAAGCATAACCATTGGCTAGGATATCCTGAACCATTTTGATTTGTTCTGTGATGTGTCCGGTTGCTCTGGGTTCTATGCTAGGAGGAAGATTATTGAATTTTTGCATCATTTCATGGAAGCCAACCGTATATTTATGAGCAACTTCCATCGGTTCGAGTTTGAGAGCCTTCGCCGTTTTTGCCATTTTATCTTCAGCACCTATATCAGCATCACCTACCAAATGCCCTGCATCTGTTATGTTTCTTACATAACGAACGTTGTATCCTTTGTACATCAAATACCTGTAAACAACATCGAAACTTGTAAAAGAACGGCAATTACCCAAGTGGACATCATTATACACTGTTGGACCACAAACATATAATCCCACAAAATCAGGATTAACCGGTTTGAACTCTTCTTTTTTCTTCGTCAGACTATTGTAAATGTACAAGGGCTTCATGAATAGATATTGATTATTGTTAGCCCGCAAAAATACATGACTTTCTTATCAAATGCTAGTCTTGGATAGGGATAGCTGAAATAAGTTTAGCATGATGCTTTGGGCATCATCATAAAAAAACTAAATATGAAGAACGATAAAATGGATTACCTTACCTTTTGGATTCTTCCATTTTTCTTTCTTCCTCCAAAAATTTACGAACATGAACCATTACATCACCCACTTTATCATATTCGATATAATAGTATATGAATTTACCTTCTCGTTTTGTCGTTACGATTCCTGCATTTCTAAGAATTCGAAGATGCTGAGAAGTGATGGATTGCTCTAGCTTTAGCGTATTGTAAATTTTATTTACATTGATGTTTTCATTCTGATCAATGAATTGAAGGATTTTCATCCGGAGGGGATGACAAAGTGCTCTAAGTATCTCGGCAGAGACACGCAATTTATCATTGTCAATAGATGGTTTAGTTTTTCCCATGTTTAAAATCAGATTGTTTAGTCACAGCACAGTACACAATTTTAATGTATTTATGTTAAAAATTGAAATACTTGGTAATAAAAATGCCAATAACTCCCAGTTATCGGCATTTTTTTAGTCCATATTAGAACTTTATTTACTGTGACAAGGCTTTTTTACTGAGCCAACTCTTCGATAAGTCTCGAAATCTGAGCCAATCTGTCTTTGTTCAAACCATAGTAAATGAATTTACCTTGCCTTTCAGTAATCACAACACCTGCTTTTCTCAGAATAGCCAAATGTTGGGATGCCACAGATTGTTCCAGCCTTAGTTTGATGTAAATTTCAGTAACGGTCATCCGATCGTTTTCTTCTAGTAAATCAACGATGGATTGCCTTAATTTGTGGTTGACAGCTCTAAGTACGAGAACGGCTCTTCTTAATTCAGAGTAGTCCAACTCTACTGAGCGATTACCACGATCCAATACGACAGTCTCGTTTTTTTGCTTCCTCATTAGTATTAAATTTAGCGTTTAATTAAAAATTCGTTTTAGTATAAAAACATATATGAATTTTCAATAACTATGCCAATATACGAATTGGTATACATATAGACAATCCAATATATGATTTTTTTCAAAATGAAATTTAATGACTTGCTGTCATTTACAAATAATGGCTAATCGCAATGTCACAAAATCACACTACAACCTTTTCTTAGGTTGGGTAATAAAAGGGGATTTGATATACAGGGGGGAGGTGTAGGCTAAACTTTCATGGGAGCCTTCTGCCAGTGCCTTAGCCGATAAACTCGCCATGTGTTTTGCCGAACATTGTACTTCGCTTATAATGGTCTTACTGCTAGCTATGACTGTTGACACTTTAAAAGACCCATTACCACAAAATACTATATCTATTCCATTATCAAAAAACTTACCAAAAGAGTTTTTTTCTAATATAAATGCTTGATGAGGCATCTTTTTTTCGAAATTATGGCTAAAAAGTGCCATATATACCTCCATTCGGCGGGCATCTATCATGGGGCAGACCCATTTTTGTTCGTTGAGGGTCTGTTCTTTTTCTACGGCCATCGCCATAGACAGAAGGGTGTCTACTGCAATAATTGGAATATCCAAGGCATAACATAATCCCTTGGCGGTAGAATACCCAATTCTTAATCCGGTATAAGATCCTGGACCTGAACTCACTGCTACTGCCGACAATTCTTCCTTATTGATCCCAATTTCTTCCATACATTCTTGAATAAAAATAGATAGTTTGCTGGAATGGGAATTCGATTCGTGTGTTTCCCGGATAGACAGGATCTCATCGCCCTTGCTGATGGCAACGGAACAAACAGGGGTGGATGTTTCTAAATTGAGTATAATGGACATCGCCTTGAATACAATTTTTCTACCACAAAGAAAAACAAAAAAGAGCTTGTTGCATCCATTGGCAACAAGCTCTTTTCCAAAAATGGTATAATTTTTCTTATTTCAAGATGCCATTATATTTATTGGCATCATTCAATAGTTTTACTGCTTCTTTGATTTCACTATCATTCCTCAAACCAATTTGAACCTTTCCTTTTTGATAATAGTAGCGTTTCATAATCTCTTTCTCAATAGATTCAGTAATTTGACTTTGATATTTTTTCAAATCATTCTTCTTGTTCTGTAATATTTTATCCTTCATAGATTTTATCTCCGACTGAATCAATTCCTTATAGCCATCATCTTCTGCTTCTTTATCTAGAGCCTTTAGAGTTTTTTCTGTATCGGTATCGAAAGAAAATGTTTCAGTGGCTACGAAATTCATAAACCCGGAATAATCATCGAATTTAAATTTATCCGGTGCCGCCACCTCACGATTTTTCATTTGATAGTCTGTTACGTATTTAAAAATAAGATGCTCTTTGTTCAATCCTTTCAAAACATTGCTCAATTTGGCATCTTTCAAAGAAAGATCCGGTTTTACACCACCGCCATCAAGCACTTTCCGTCCATTTTGGGTTTTGAATGGTGTTCGTTTTACATCGGGAATATCCAACGGTTCTCCATCCTTATAGCTTACGGCTTGAATACATCTTCCGCTTGGTATATAATACTTCGCAGTGGTTAATTTCACTTTAGAATTATATCCTACATCTCTGGTATTTTGAACCAATCCTTTTCCGTAGGAAGATTGTCCAAGCAAAACAGCCCTATCCAAATCTTGAAGAACCCCGGAAACAATTTCCGAAGCAGACGCAGAATTATTATCAATCAGAACAACAACACGAATTTCTTCATCGACAGGAGCATTTAATGTCCTGAAACTCCTATCCCAATCTTTTACTTTCCCTCTTGTCACAACAATTTCCTCTCCTTTTGGAATGAAAACATTGCATACATTGATGGCTTCCCTCAAAAGTCCACCACCATTTCCTCTTAAATCCAATATAAAACCTTTTAGGTTGGGATTCTCTTTTTTAAGTTTTTTCAAAGCGTCCGATACATTTTTTCCTGCATCTTGTGTAAACGTAGTTAGAGCCGCGTACCCTACATCATCACTCACCATTCCACTAAAAGGAACATTAGGTACCTTTACTTCCTTACGGGTTACCGCTACTTGCTTCTTTTTATCCGAACCGGGGCTCTTATAATCAATATTCACCGTTGATCCCGGTGAGCCTTTTAAAATATCAGAAATACTTTCCGAATTTTTCCCTTCTGTTGATTTACCATCCACAGCAACAATTACATCACCAGGTTTCAATCCTGCCTCATCGGCGGGGAAGCCTTCATGCGTTAAGACAATAGTAATATCACCACCGATATCTTTAGTATCTGCACCGATGCCCCCATACTTACCATCTATCATATATTTGAAGCCTTCAATTTCTGACTCAGAAATATAATTGGTATAAGGATCGAGCGATTCTAGCATGGCATCGACACCCGTTCGCATCAACTTAGCGGGGTCTACATCATCTACATAATAGGTATTGATTTCCTTGTATAGATTGGTGAATATTTCGATGTTCTTGGCTATCTGGAAGTATTTCCCATTGTTATCCGTAACAAATGAAAAACCTACCCCGGCAATCAAAAAAACAACAAGGATAATTGAATATTTTTTTACTTTCTTCATATCTCGAATTCTATTCTTTCACAAATTTGGCTTCGTTCTTATTAATGAGACGAAAAAACTTGATATGGTTGCTCAAATTAATACAATAATAACACCTTTATTGCTAGGATGCCCAGACTAATACCATATCCAACATCTTTTCATCATATTTTAGTATAAACTTGATGCCAAAAACCAATTTGCTTCTTAGTATTTTTGCTCCAAATCAAAAAATTCATGTCGGATACAAAAAAATTATTTCTCTTAGATGGACATGCTTTAGTTTATAGAGCTCATTACGCATTTATTAAAAGACCCCTTATTAATTCAAAGGGGCTAAATACTTCGGCTATTACCGGTTTTACCAATTCTCTTTGGGAGGTCATTTCCAAACAGCAGCCATCCCATCTTGCTGTTGCTTTTGACATTTCGGATAAAACGGTATTCCGAAAAGAAATGTACCCGGAATACAAAGCCAATCGGGAAGAACAACCCGAAGACATTACTCTGGCATTCCCTTATATCCGGAAAATCGTTGAGGGGATGAATATCCCTATCCTAGAAAAATCAGGTTTTGAGGCGGATGATGTGATTGGTACGATTGCAAAACAAGCGGAAAAAGAAGGTTTCCAAGTATATATGATGACCCCCGACAAGGATTATGCTCAATTGGTGAGTGAAAATATTTTCATGTATAAACCGGCTCGTTTTGGGAATGGCGTGGAAATCCTTGGCGAAAAAGAAGTACTTGAAAAATGGCAGATTAAACGAGTAGAACAAGTCATCGACGTCTTAGGTTTACAAGGAGACAGTGTTGATAATATTCCAGGCATACCGGGCATTGGTGCGAAAACCGCTGTTAAATTACTTGCAAAATACGACTCTGTAGAAGGTCTTATCGAACATAGCCATGAACTAAAAGGGAAACAAAAAGAAAAGGTAGAAGAGTTTGCTGAACAAGGCATCCTTTCTAAGAAACTAGCTACTATTGATCTCCAAGTCCCTATCCAATTTGATGCCCGTGCTTGTAAAATTTCAGCGTTCGACAACCCTGCTCTTACAGAGCTTTTCAAAGAGCTTGAATTTCGTTCCATTGCTACAAAAATATTAGGTATTTCTTCTTCGACAAAGAAGGCCGCTGTTCCAGCAGGAACCCAGACCAGTTTATTCGGGAATGCTCCATCCACTACCATTGTGGCTCCCAAGGAGAGCATTGTTGCAGAGAAAAACATCACAAATGTAGATCACGAATATCATTATGTGGATTCTCCTTCGGAGCTGAAGAAATTGAAAACCCTTTTATCCAAACAAAAAGAAATTTGCTTCGATACGGAAACAACCGGTCTGGATGCCAACCAATCGGAATTGGTGGGTTTGGCTTTTTCGATAAAAGAACATGAAGCTTATTATGTTCCTGTTCCTGAAGATCAAAAAAAGGCAAAAGAGATTCTAGATATTTTCAAACCCATATTAGAAGATGAATCCATTATGAAAATCGGGCAAAATATTAAATATGATTGTCTGATTTTGAAATGGTATGATGTGGATGTCAGGGGATCTTTGTTTGATACCATGATTGCCCATTATTTGTTAGAACCTGAACTAAGGCATAACCTGAATTATCTATCCGAAACCTATTTGGATTATACTCCTGTTTCTATCGAATCACTAATAGGAAAAAAAGGAAAAGGACAATTATCCATGCGAGATGTCCCCGCAGAAAAAATCAAGGAATATGCTGGAGAAGATGCTGATCTGACCCTTCAGCTCAAGCAAAATTTAGAACCAGAAATCAAAAAAGAAAAATTTGAAAAATTATACTGGCAAACGGAGGCTCCCTTAGTAAACGCCTTAGTTGAAATAGAATACAATGGTATTAATTTGGATGCCGGCTTTCTTGCCACTTATTCTAAAGAATTAGAAAAGAAAATCATTGAATCGGAAACATCTATTTATGATACGGCCGGATTGAAATTCAACATTGCCTCTCCCAAACAAGTGGGGCAAGTATTGTTCGAACATTTGAACGTTCCTTACCGCTGGAGAAAAACAAAATCCGGACAATATTCGACCAGTGAAGAAAAATTAGTTGAACTATCTGTGGATCATCCTATCATTTCTGAAATCCTTAAATTTAGAGGGCTCGCAAAACTAAAATCGACTTATGTCGATGCCTTGCCGAAAATGATCAACCCTAAAACCGGAAGAATCCATTCTTCCTTCAATCAAGCTTTGACTGCTACGGGGAGGTTAAGTTCCAACAATCCGAATCTGCAAAACATCCCCATCCGTACTCCTGAGGGGAGAAAAGTTAGAGAAGCTTTTATACCAAGAGACAAAGATCATATTCTTTTGGCGGCAGATTATTCTCAAATAGAATTGCGTTTGATTGCAGAAATCAGCAAAGATGAAGCGATGCTGGAAGCATTTAAAAAAGGCTACGACATCCATAAAGCGACAGCGGCAAAAGTGTATGGTGTTCCTTTGGATGAAGTAACTGCCGATCAAAGAAGGAATGCTAAGACGGTCAACTTTTCTATCATTTATGGTGCTGGTTCTTTAAATCTTTCCAGACAATTAAAAATCAAGAGAACCGAAGCGAGCCAGCTAATCGAAAATTACTTCAAACAATATAAAGGCCTAAAAGCCTACATGGATAACCAAGTGAGTATCGCTCGGGAGCAAGGCTATGTCGAAACATTGTTGGGCAGAAGGAGATATCTAAGGGATATCAATTCTAAAAATGGCGTTTTGCGAAGCCATGCAGAACGGAACTCGATCAACACACCTGTGCAAGGGACGGCTGCCGACATGATTAAAATGGCGATGATTAAAATCCACGAAGTTTTCAAGAAGGAAAACATCGCTTCTAAAATGATACTCCAAGTACATGATGAACTAGTTTTTGATGCCCGAAAGGATGAATTGGAAAAGATAAAACCGATTATCGAAGAAAATATGAAAACGGCATTACCCAATCTTTCTGTTCCTATTTTAGTGGGAATGGATACAGGTAATAATTGGCTCGAAGCTCACTAAAGATGAAAGTATTACTTACTGGGTTTGGTCCATTTAAAGATTTCTCCATCAATCCATCTCAAATAATTGTTGAAAAATTTGAGATGGAGGAAGTCATCCTAAAAAAGAAAATTTTTGAGGTAGATAAAGAAGCTATCGAAGCTTCTTATATATCTCTATTGGATGGTTTCCAACCGGATTTCATTATCAATATTGGATTGAATGCCGGTTCGGGAGCTTTGAATCTTGAAACTTTTGCCATTAATAGTCTAAAGGATAAGGAACAATTTTCTGATATTTCCCATCCTCCCGGATTCAGAACCTTCGTGGATACCGATGCTATTTCCGAGCATCTCTGCAGACAAGGAATACCAGCTATACGATCCGATTATGCCGGGAGCTATTATTGCAATTTCATTTATTATCTATCCTTACAATGGTGTGAAAAAAATCAAGGTAGTTCTCTTTTCTTGCATATTCCATTTACGACAAAATTAGCCAGCGACTACTGCAAGGAAAAGAAAAAGGCGGTCCCCTCTCTGGATGATGAAATTATCATCAGCGGAATAAAAGAAATCATCTATCATATAAAAGGAATAGAGGTGTAGGATTTTTTTATGGCAATGCCTCCATCATTTCTATATATTCATCAGTATCCAACATTTCTTCTGTGCTATTGCAGGTATCCGAACCGAGGATCATGTTTTCTAAATCTTCTAGGACTTCTTTTCTGTAGGTAAAAGTATAAACATCATCATCATCTACAGAAATACTGGGAGGCCTAGCATTCAACCAATGAAAATTAATCCAATTATTATTTTCTGCTTCCAACAGTAGGCTTTTAAGCCCCATCGGAGAATAAGCATGCTCACAAATCACCTCATTCATCATAAATTCATCCGCTTCGAAAGTTACGCTGGGGTCATATTCTATATCCCTACAATAATCCACCATACTGACATTCATATCTGATATGCCATTAATTACATCTTTAAATACTTTCGTTCCCATGCCATCATTATTAGACACCATGAACTTCAAGCGATCCATAACTTTGCTGATGGCATCTACCGCATTTTGATTGATTCGGTCATTATAATACGCTTCGTGCCCCATTACTGCCAGCAGTTGTGGCTCACTGGACATCTGTTTCAACATTCCGGTTGTGATACCGAGTTTCCCACCCGGGAGGGTGTAGGCATCTAAATTGACATCATCATGAAGAACGAAAACTTCCCAATCATAGTAATCTCTTATTTCTGTCTGGTTACGAACCATTGTCCAAGCCAAATTTAAATAGCTATAAACCTTTGGGTAAGCGGTTTTATCTAATAAATTGTAATCACTAGGATTATCATAAATGGTTCGCATCAGCTCGTTTCCTAGATCTCGTTCATCTGCTGCTATTAGGATAGGGTTGTATATGCCCAAGTCCTCTGTTTTGCACGAAAAATATCCCGTAATAACAATCGTTATTAGAAAAAAGATTAAGATTTGTTTCGGTTGTATCAGTGCCATAGTCCATATGTTTAGAATCGACTAAATCCATTGCCTTTCGTTTGAAAAGCAATGGATCCAATTTAATTATGTCTTATCTTCCATTTGGTGAGCCTCTATCTAAGCGGCTCTATAAAGTCATTATATCTTGAGATATATTGGTCTGCATTTTCACTTCCGCATCCCATATACCAATCATTCATATTGTCCAATCTTTCTTGTAAGTTGTGAGTCATATCATTCATTTGGGAATATCGTCCCGGAGGGCGGTTATCCAACCAAATAAATTCTGAAATTTCACTTCCGGTAATAAGTACTTCTTCCAAACCATAAGGAGAATACAGATAATTTCCACAAATAGTATTCAAGGCGAATTCATCGGCATCCAGAACCTGATAAGGTTCGTACATGATATTTCTTAAAAATAGAACCATATTAGAGCCTTCGTCGGATGTTCCATCTACAACATCTAAGAATATTTTTGTGCCATAGGTACCAAATTTGCTTTTCAACAATTGCATTACAAGACTCAAATCATCTCTATCTCCTTGAACCGGACGGTCGGAAAAATAAACTTCATGGGACAAAAGGGCTATAAGTTGATGCTCTGCATTTAGGTGGGTAAGAATTCCGGTACTCATGAAAATCTTCCCTCCTGGTAATGCAAAGATATTATAATTATCGTCATCCTCATATATTGCAATTTCCCAATTGAACCTACTTTTTATTCTCGTATTGATAATGGCCATATTCAAAGCCGAATTCAAATATTCGTAAAGGGCAGGGTAATCCTGCACTTCCAAAATATCCAATACCAACATAGATTCTTGGTACAACCGTTCTCCTAACTCACTTTCGTTAGACGGAGTGAGTACTGGATTTTGCAAATCCAAATTATCATCTTTGCACGCACTCAAAAATAAAATGAGAACGAGACTAAAAATAAATGGATTAAATATTTTGTTTACTAGTTTCATAGCAAAAAACTTTCACATTTTAATTAACCATCGTTAGATTTGTGTGTTATGTTGAAGTTGGCTAATCGAAACACAACTAACAGGGATACGCCAATAATTATGCCAACGGCAACACACCCTCGTCAAATTCCAAACATTTTACCAACAATACAGAACGGTTAATATCATATATATCACCACAAAAATCATACCCTAATCTTAATCAACATATAACAAATATTTTTAATACACATATCACATATAACTATCCATAATGAATAATATTACTGATAACGAATCCTTAACGAAAAATATTGATGTTGTTGGCGCAAAAGTCCACAACCTAAAGGATATAAATGTTAAAATACCAAGAAATAAGCTGGTTGTTATTACAGGAATTTCTGGCAGTGGCAAATCTTCTTTGGCATTTGATACCATTTATGCTGAGGGACAAAGAAGGTACATGGAAACCTTTTCTGCATATGCTAGGCAATTCATTGGTGATATGGAACGACCCGACGTTGAAAAAATTACCGGATTGAGCCCTGTTATCTCCATAGAACAAAAAACAACAGGAAGAAATCCGAGATCTACTGTAGGAACTATAACAGAAGTCTACGATTTTTTGAGATTACTTTTCGCCAAAATTGGAGAAGCTTATTCCTACAATACGGGCAAGAAAATGACCAAATTCACCGAAGATCAAATTGTAGAACATATTCTTAAAAACTATTCCAATAAAAAAACTGCCATTTTGGCTCCCTTAGTTCGAGGAAGGAAAGGCCACTACAGAGAACTTTTCGATCAATATAGAAAACAAGGGTACACCAAAATCAGGGTAGATGGTGAAATACTTGACTTAGTTCCCAAAATGCAAGTAGATCGCTACAAAGTACATGATATTGAACTGGTTCTGGAAAGGCTCAAAGTCTCGGAACAAAGAAAAAAACGCATTATTGATGCTTTGCGAATCGCTCTAAAATTAGGAAAAGGGTTATTGATGGTCGAAAACTTAGAAACCAATACCATCAGTCAATATTCTAAGAATCTGATGTGCCCTGATACGGGCATTTCCTACGAAGAACCGTCACCCAATGCATTTTCTTTCAATTCTCCTTATGGTGCTTGTCCGAATTGCAAAGGCTTGGGTCGTATCCAAGAAGTTGATTTAGACCTAGTGATCCCTGATGAGACCAAAAGCATCAATGAAAAAGGCTTGGCTCCTTTAGGAGAAGTAAGGGACAATTATTCTTTCAAACAGCTAAGGGTTATGGCTAAGGAATACAAATTTTCCTTTTCTACCCCCATCAAAGATATTCCCAAAGAAGTGATCCAAACTATCCTGTATGGAGGTAATGACAAATTGGCCATGAAAATGAAATTTGGTAAAGGTGAATACAACTACCACCTTGCCAATGAAGGCTTGGTCAACATGCTTACTCGGTGGCATAAGGACACCTCTTCCGAAGGCGTTCGGAGATGGGCTGAAGCATTTATGACCACCAATACTTGTTCCACATGCCACGGACAAAGGCTCAAGAAGGAATCGCTGCATTTTAAATTGGAGAAGAAAAACATTTCCGAATACAGCGAAATGGATTTGTCCCAACTCTATGAAGCAATAGAGAAACTGGAAAAGAAACTCAACGCTAGACAAAAACTCATTGCAAAGGACATCATCAAGGAATTAAAGCTTCGAATTGGCTTCTTATTGCATGTAGGATTAGATTATCTAACATTGAACCGTCCCGCACGGTCATTGTCGGGAGGAGAGGCACAAAGAATTAGGCTTGCTACACAAATCGGATCTCAATTAACCGGCATCACCTATATTTTGGATGAACCCAGCATTGGCCTTCACCAAAGAGACAATCAAAAACTGATAGAAGCACTCAGAGAATTAACCGAAATCGGCAATACTGTTTTAGTCGTCGAACATGACAAAGACATCATGCTGGCGTCCGATTTCCTAATTGATCTAGGTCCTGGGGCAGGGAAATATGGGGGTTCTCTTGTAGGAGAAGGACACCCCAGCCAATTCCTCAAAAAGGATACGATTACAGCATCCTATCTCAATGAAAAGGCAAAAATCGAAACGCCCAAAGAGAGGCGAAAGGGAAATGGTGAGTTTATCGAACTGAAGGGGGCTAAAGGCAATAATTTACAGAATGTCAATATCAAAATTCCCTTAGGGACATTTACTTGTGTAACGGGTGTTTCGGGCAGTGGAAAATCCACTCTCATCAACGAAACGCTATACCCTATTTTGAGAAAACATTTTTATAAAAGCAAAAAAAATCCATTGCCTTACGGCGAATTGAAAGGCATGGAACACGTGGATAAAGTCATCGAAATCGACCAATCTCCGATTGGTAGAACTCCCCGTTCTAACCCGGCTACATACATTGGAGTTTTTACTCATATCCGTAATTTATTTTCCAACATTCCGGAATCCAAAATAAGGGGTTACAAACCCGGGCGTTTCTCTTTTAACGTGAAAGGTGGTCGCTGTGAAGTTTGTCATGGAGGTGGAAAGCGAGTCATCGAAATGAATTTCCTTCCGGATGTTTATGTCGATTGCGAATCTTGCCTCGGCAAAAGATACAATCGAGAAACGCTGGAAATCATGTATAAGGGCAAGAACATTTCGGATGTTCTAAATATGACGGTCAACGAAGCGACCGATTTCTTCGAAGGCATCCCTTCTATTTATAAAAAATTAAAAACGCTTAGAGATGTTGGATTAGGATACATCACTCTAGGACAACAAGCCACAACATTATCAGGTGGTGAAGCCCAACGAGTAAAATTATCTGAGGAATTATCCAAACGGGATACGGGTAAAACCATTTATATCTTGGATGAACCAACCACCGGTCTCCATTTTGCAGACATCAAACAATTATTGGGCGTTTTGGATAAATTAGTCGAAAGGGGAAATACGGTTCTAGTCATTGAACATAATATGGATGTAATTAAGGTGGCCGATCATATTATTGATATGGGTCCCGAGGGTGGCAGACGGGGAGGAACTGTTGTTGTAGAGGGGACTCCGGAAAAAGTGGCCAAAAGCAAAAAGAGCCACACTGGGTTCTTTCTCAAAAAGGAATTATAAGAACCGTTAACAACAAAACACATTCACACATTGGGATACATATTGTAAATTCTTACATTTGATATTTAATCCAATACATTATGAATAAAATATATCTACTTTTATTTTTTGCTTCCTTAATCCTGATTTCTTCTTGTAGGGAAGATGATACTTCCGATCGGGACCCTGTAGAATTTTGCCCCATCGGCAATCTGGTAGATCTACAAATGGCACTAGGCAATCCGAGTGGAGCCGTGGCCAACGTCAATTCTCCCAATAATTACCTGATGGAAATGGACGAATACACCATTTCGTACAATCGGGACAGAGCCATCGCCAATTGGGTAAGCTGGTATCTTAGCCCTAATTGGTTTACTGGAGACGGAAGCCGTCAAGATGATTTTAGGGCTAACCCCTTCATTCCATCAGATTGGTACACCCCTAATGCCAACTCATATCAAGGAAGCGGTTTTGACCGAGGGCACAATTGCCCTTCTGCGGATCGTTTATGTTCTGATAATTTCAATTCTGCCACGTTCTTCATGACCAACATGATTCCCCAAGCACCTCAAAACAACCAGGATGTTTGGAGAAGTTGGGAATGTTACTTGAGACATTTGGCTAACCAGGGCAACGAACTGTACATAGTTATGGGAAATTATGGTATAGGAGGCGATGGCTTTTTCGGTTATAAAGAAAAAATTGTGGATGGAGATAATGAAATCACTGTACCTGCTTCCATTTGGAAAGTCGCTATTGTTATTCCAGAACAAGATGGCGATGATATCAGTCGGATTAATGCACAAAGCACTGTTATTGCCATAGATATTCCCAATGATCAAGAAGCAGGTGATTTTGCTTGGGACGATCCTTCTTTCATTACGACTGTAGATGATATCGAAAGCTTAACGGGTTATGACTTATTTTCAGAGTTACCTGATAATGTAGAATCTGTTTTGGAAAATAAAGTACATGATGTAGAAGCGGGTTATCAAGCTTGTTTTTAAATCAACTTTTTAGAACTCTATTAAAAAAATAAGGGGAAGGCATATTAGCCTTCCCCTTATTTTGTGGATCATTACTGCTACGACAACCAACTCTGATAATAGGTCGGATCTTCAATGCCTACGGTATGCTCTGTCAATTTCAATGGCTTGAAGGTGTCTACCATAACGGCAAGTTCATGGGTTGCCTTCTTGCCAATGCTCTTTTCCACGGTTCCGGGATGTGGGCCGTGTGGTATGCCTCCGGGATGAAGCGTAATCATGCCTCGTTCTACATGCTTCCTCGACATGAAATCACCATCCACATAATAAAGCACTTCATCACTATCAATATTCGAATGATTGTAAGGTGCCGGAATCGCCTGTGGGTGGTAATCGTATAATCGCGGGCAAAAAGAGCAAATTACAAATCCCCTTGCTGCAAAAGTCTGATGCACCGGAGGGGGTTGGTGCACCCGCCCGGTAATTGGTTCGAAATTATGGATCGAAAAGGCATACGGGTAACAATATCCATCCCAACCAATCAAATCAAATGGATGATTTAAATAAGTGTATGGATAAATGATATCTTCTTTTTTGATGTAGAATTTGAAATCGCCT
Organism: Saprospiraceae bacterium; assembly: GCA_020629255.1. Classification (GTDB taxonomy): domain Bacteria; phylum Bacteroidota; class Bacteroidia; order Chitinophagales; family Saprospiraceae; genus JAHDCE01. The sequence goes on from JAHDDR010000007.1 coordinate 27,888, forward strand.
TGCTCATCATGGGTTTCCAAATCTTGTGGTTTTCGGATGTCTCGTTCACAAAAAGGGGAGTGTTCCAAGAGTTGTCCGAATTGCCCTCTATACCGTTTGGGGGTAACAATCGGGCTTGAGCTTTCCACTATGAATAAGCGATTGTTTTCATCATTAAAGATGAGTTGATAAATCGTTCCTCTGGGAATAACGAGGTAATCGCCATACTCGAAGGGAATATTGCCATACATGGTCTTTAAGACACCTGTTCCTTCATGGATAAAAATCACTTCATCAGCATCGGCATTCTTGAAAAAATAATCCGTCATGGATTTCTTTGGTGCGGAGAGTACAATCTTGCAATCATTGTTCACCAAAACCGGTTTCCGGCTTTTGATGTAATCATCCTCCGGATGGATTCCGAATCCTTTTAGGCTCCTATGCTTGAGTTGCTTGTCCGATACCAATTTAGGGGCTACGGAAAAAGGCTCTCCTACTTGCTTAATTTGAGTCGGAGCGTTGACATGATACAACAAAGAGTACATATCATCAAAACCGATGGTTGAAAAGAGTTCTTCATGATACAACGAACCATTCGGTTGCCTGAATTGGGTATGACGTTTTTGAGGTATATCACCCAATGTATAATAATGCATAACTAATTATTTTTCCTTTTCCGTGAAGTTAAATCAATTGTCTGTCAATACAAAGATTGGATGTTTTTAGTTCAGAATTAATTTCCAAACCAAGCTGCCATTTTTAATTGTTATATTATTGAATATGAATTATTTTAATCGGATTATCAAATTGATTTGGTGATAACCTAGGCATTTATTTTTTGCCAAATCATATCCTTAAGTTTTGCTATTCCTTGTTGGGCAATGGCTGATATAAAAATGTAAGGAACCCTCTGGGGCAAGCCCGGCTCTAGCATTTCTTTGAGTTCTTCGTCTAGCAAATCGCTTTTGGTAATGGCGAGTAGGCGAGGTTTATCCAACAATTCCGAATTGAATTGTTCCAACTCGTTGAGTAATATTGCGTATTCTTTTTGGATATCATCCGTATCCGCAGGAATCATAAAAAGAAGGATAGCATTTCGTTCGATGTGTCTCAAAAAACGATGCCCGATCCCTTTTCCTTCGTGGGCTTTTTCAATAATACCCGGAATATCAGCCATGATGAATGATCGTCCATCTCGATAACTGACAATACCCAAATTGGGTGTAAGGGTGGTAAAAGGATAATTACCAATTTTAGGTTTGGCTGCCGTTATTACGGAAAGCAATGTTGATTTTCCAGCATTCGGAAAACCCACCAAGCCTACATCTGCCAAGACTTTCAGTTCAAGGATTTTCCATTCCTCTTTGCCATCTTCACCTGGTTGTGCATATCGAGGTGATTGGTTGGTAGAAGATTTGAAATGATCGTTGCCCAAACCGCCTCTTCCTCCGGAAACCAAAATTCTGGTCTCCCCGTCTTCGAGCATTTCGAATTCGACCTCTCCTGTTTCTGCATTTTTGGCCACCGTTCCTAAGGGAACATCTAAAATAACATCTTTTCCATCTGCTCCATGCTTGTGACTCCCTGAACCATTTGCCCCGACACCAGCAATAATGTGTTTCCTATATTTTAGATGCAGTAATGTCCACATTTGGGCATTCCCTTTTAGAATGATGTGTCCCCCTCTTCCACCATCGCCGCCATCGGGCCCTCCCTTTGCCGTCATTTTATCTCTATAAAAATGGGCTGAACCTGCTCCTCCTTTACCGGATCGGCAACAAATCCTTACATAGTCGACAAAATTTTGTTCAGCCATAATTATCGGTTTATTATTTTTTACAATTAAAACGAATGTCATCACATCAAAAATGATGTGATGACATTCTCATTACCCTTTTCCTCAACGAATAATTATACCGTTTGGGATTGGGTTTCTATTCTTTGGCAAATTCTTTCGAAAACTTCTTCTATGCTCCCTACACCATCTACAACAAATGCTTTGTCTATTTGTGCGTAATGAAGAGCAACCGGAATCGTTTCGTCTTTATAGACTTGTATTCTATTGGCAATTACATCCGGGTCTTGATCATCCACTCTACCGGAAGTTTTGCCTCTTTCCAACAATCTTTTTGTGAGTTCTTTATCTTCTACCCTCAATTCGATCAAGCAAGTAATGCTTTGTTCCATTTCCTCCATCAGTTTATCCAAGGCACTTGCTTGGGGAACGGTACGAGGAAAACCATCAAAAATAAATCCTTTGGCATCTGGATGTGCTTCGACTTCTTTTCTAAGAATGCCAATCGTAACACTATCTGGAACTAATTGTCCTTTGCTCGAATAACTTATGGCTTCTAAGCCTAGAGGTGTTTTATTTTTGATTTCCCTTCTGAACAAATCTCCCGTAGAAATGTGGTGCAATCCATACTTTTCTACAATGTTAGCAGCTTGAGTTCCTTTCCCTGAACCCGGAGGGCCGAATAAAATCAGGTTTATCATTTTAATTTCTATTGTTTCTGTTTTCTAAAATGCGGCACAAAGTTATAACAATATTCCGAGAAATATTACAACTCGAATTAGACTAAGGTTCGCTAAATAAAGAACTTGTTCAAAATAAAACGCCCAAGAAAATTTTCTTAGGCGTTTTATTTTAGAATCTATGTTAAAAATCAATCATAACTCTTAGGTATGTCATGAGGAATATCCAACTCTTTTTCTAATTCTTCATCTGTCATTTCATTAATCTTGTCTTTATCTTCCACTACTGTTTCCGGTTTCACTTCTTGATTTTCGTATAGAATGGCAACATTCTTTTTTCCATTGAGTTTATCCATAAATCCTTTTAGAGATTTTGCTCCAACATCTTCGTTTATCAGTTCTGCTACTACAGCCAAAATTGGAGTTCTTAGACCAGATGCCATTCCCAACTCTTGGAGGGCATTCATATTATCCTTGCCTTTCTTGGTATAGGTTTCCTTTAATGAAATAAAATCATACACCGAACGGATGCCTACATCGTGGGCCTTATCCACATCTTCTTTCATGTAGCATAATAATTTGGCTTGTCCTATCCAGTCCAATAACTGCCGTGCTTCAAATGGTGTTTTCAACAACAATTGGATTAAACTGGATTGTGCCAGATTTTGTGCATTATCAATTCCCTCCTCCCATAGACGTTCTCTATGGGCGACGCTCAACCCGCCAATATTTTTAAGATGAAGTTCTTTGTTATTAATATCCCTTCCACTAAATACTCCTTTTAAAAGTTCAAGGATATAATTGAAAAATCGTTCGGGTAAAGTACCTGCTACAAATGCGATGGCTGGAACAAATGCCGTATTGAATTCTAAATTTCCAAACAGATTAACTTCGTTGGAAATGAAAGAAAAAATCAATGCCACTGCACAAGCAAACAACATCCTGAATGCTGCTTTATAAAATAAAATAGGCGTGATATCTGCTTTGGATAATCGACGCACCATATTGGATGATGCCCAAAGGAAGGCTCCCATGAAACCCCAAGCAATTGTAGCAATGCTTCGACGTTGTAAGTCATTCGCTGTAATATTATCCAAATCGACATTATGCAATTCCAAATTACCGAAATACATCCCCATGAAAAATGGGTTATGGCTGAACGTTTTGGCTGTTTCTATTACATTACCCGCAGCATCTTTGGTTTCCATAAATAGATGACCAAAAAATTCGGAAGGAAATAGAAAGATTGAACTAAGAACAGTACTTGTAAGGGTATAGAATGCCAAGGGCAGAAAATAGTTGGAACCCGACAATACTGTACTCGGTTTCCGTTCCACTTTATTTCCTCTTACAGTCTCGTATTTCTTTTTGAGCCCGAAGGTTTCCATCACTTTGGCATATTCATTATCTTTCTTCCCCATCTTAAAATATCGGAAAGAAAAGAAAACGATAATACCAAAACCATTAACGATGAAAGCAAATAAGATTTTAATAATAAAATCCATATTGATTTTTTTTGACGGTGTTTTAATAATAATGCAGGTTCTTAAGAATACCCACTAGCACCATGCCAAATTCGAATTATTTAGCGGCTTCTCATTGCATGATGATTAAAAGTAATGTAAATATTACTCTTTTGGTAGTGCTTGATACCTTTCAGCGTTCTTTTTTATTAATTTATTGCAATCGTCACCTTTATGGCATGAATTGATAGTTGAAAAATGCTATTTTCTGCTTAGCTTCGGGGTTTCTTTTATATAGTTAATTTTCTCAGACCATGAAAAATATTTTTACATTATTTGCCCTTATTCTTTTCTCCTTTCAGTTACAAGGACAATTGTTTTATCAAGAACTTATTCGAACGTTCACCATCCCTGAAATAGAACAGTTAAGGGATGATATGGAACTTCCTGAAGGTCTTCTCCCTATTAACTACGAGGTAGATGTTTATAAGATTCTTTATAATACACCCTACAAACATCTAGATTCCTTGGTACAGGCCAGTGGTGCCATTTTTGTTCCTAAAAATACAGAATGCCCTGTTCCTTTGGGTAGTTATGGACATGGAACACAGTCCATACGCTCTAATGTTGCCAGTAATTTGAATGGAGGCCAATGGGAAGTGAGTTTGTTTTTTGCTGCTGCTTATGGATATATGATAACCAACCCCGATTATTTAGGTTTGGGAGACTCCGATCCTGCCGTAAAAATACACCCATATACACATGCATTCAGCCAAAGCCATACAACTGTTAATATGCTTCGTTCTGCTCGCCAATTAGCCGAATCCATAGATATTGAAATGAATGGGCAAATCTTTTTATACGGATATTCTCATGGAGGCTTTACAACCGTGGCTACCCACAGACTTATCGAAGAAGAATTTCCAGAGGAATTCCACATTGCCGCTTCCGCTCCAATGTCTGGGCCATACGATCTGATTGATGCACAAGTGGATTTGATTATCTCTACTGAGCCATACGCCACTCCAGGCTATTTGCCTTATATCGTTTTGGCATACAAAGAAATGTTCCCTGATTTGCTAGAAGATTTCATTATAGATGAGGTTTTTGTGCCACCCTATAATACATTACTTCCTGATTTATTTTATTCCGGAGATTATAGCATTGGTTATATCAATGGGCAATGCACTCCTGTTCCGCGAGATATGATAAGCCCCCAAGTAATGTCAGAATTTGAAAACGATCCCAACCACCCATTACGACAAGCATTGGCAGAGAGCCATATGCTAGATTGGGCTCCTCAGGCTCCTATCAAATTATTTTATTGTAATGGAGATGAACAAGTGACGTATCTTAATTCTGAATTGGCTTATGATGCTTGGACCAATAATGGTGCTCCTAATGTTGAAAAGGTTGACCTAGGTGATTTGACACATGGAGAATGTGCTGAGTTTGCTTTTATCCAAGCGTTGTTTTTCTTTGAAGATCACAAAACATGCTGGGGTACCTTAAACAATCATAATATTTCAAAAGAAGAAATTGAAGTCTTTCCGAATCCAACAAAAGGCTGGATTGAATTTAAAGGTATAGAAGACCGTTCCGAAATCAGAGTTGTTAATGCCATCGGAAAAGAAATTTTCAATGGAACTACTGATCTTAGAAAACTAGATGTTTCTTCTTGGAATAATGGTTTCTATTTCTTTGAGATTGAAGATACTTTGTCAGACAAAATCCTGATAGGTAAGTTCTCTATTTTAAAATAGTTCAATACCCAGAAACGTCTAAAAATAGGTGGGAAAATAAAAAACCTTGCGGCTAGTTGACCGCAAGGTTTTTTCTATAAATGAGGGTTTACATTGAATCTTTTTGCCTTTTGATTTGTTATATATATAAGAGACAAAAAGTCCAAAAATAAATAATATGTAAAATTATTTTTGGTAAAATCTTGAAAATGACCATAGAAAAAACTACATTTATCAACAATAGCAAAATGAATGCAGTTGTCACTTTCCTGCCTCACAACTCATTCAAGAGATACCACATTTGTTAATTTATAAACAACCTTAGCTTTATGAAAATTAAAACGCAAGCGGTAGGATTTAACGCAGATAGCAAACTAATAACTTTCATTGAACAACGATTACCAAAGTTAGACCAATTTTATGATAAGATTATCAGTGCAGAAGTTTCATTGAAACTAGAAAACTCAGGCCAAGTGAAGGATAAAATTGCCGAAGTCAGAATTAATGTGCCGGGTAACACCCTCATATCCAAAGAAACACAAAAAACTTTTGAAGCTTCCATCGATTTTGCCATCGATTCCCTAAAAAGGCAAATCAAGAAACATAAAGAGAAACAGTCCGCCCGAAGATGATCGGGTTTTGAGGCAGGAACACAAGAGGCTACCTAAAAATTTTAGGTAGCCTCTTGTGTTTTTAATCCTGAGTCATCCTTAATATTCAAAAAATAAGGACAAAGGAAAATCTTACAATAAACTCTTCAATCTTTGATAACGAGTTTGATCCCTTATATCTGTCATTTTACATCCGTTCGCTGCTGCTTTGCTTCTAATGTTTTGAATCCTATTATCCGGGTTCGGGTGGGTACTCATGAATTCCGGCGGAGCTCCTCCTCCCTGACTTTGGATTTTTTGGAAGAAACCGGCTGCACCGGCACAATTGTATTTCGTACCACTCAAATAATGAACCGAATAATTGTCTGCTTCTGTTTCGTGCCCTCGACTGAATTTTAGGTTAATAAGCCCAGCCGTAATCGCAGCCAATTGTTCTCTATTTCCTGCCAATGCTGATACAAGTACAGAAATTCCATACATTTTTGTCATTTGTCGAGTAGAATGCCTTTGGTCGGCATGTGCGATTTCATGACCCATTACTCCTGCCAACTGATCTTCCTTATCCAAGAATTTGATGAGTCCAGTGTAAACATATATGTAACCGCCTGGTGTACAGAATGCGTTAAGTGTTTTATCATCATCAATGATTTTCACTTCCCAGGCAAAATCATTTCTGTGATGTACTTTTCCTGAGTTAAGAATATCATTCGTCATGTCTCGAATGATTTTATAGGCTTCTCTATTCGTCGATTCTTTTAAAATCGGGAATTGGCTAGGATTGCTTTCGATCTCATTCTTTACTTGCAAACCCAACTCTGCGTCTTGCTGTTTAGAGAACAGGTTAAAACCTCCTCCAGGTTTACTTCCTTTACAACCAGAAAAAAGTAGGGTGAGTATCATGATGGATAAAACCCAAAAATGCTTATTCATATCAAATTGGTTTTGATTTACTTTTAAAAACGTCATCAAATTTAAAACATATTGAAATATATCGTTAAATTTTTGACGGAAGGTTATTTGATTGTCACGTTAAAAAAGGAACCGTCGTATGGAAATGCACCCATACGACGGTTCTTGGAGAAGGTCAAAAGAGCACTAATCCATCATATCGTCCATTCCTCCGCCCATGCCACCGTTTCGATCTCCCCGACCTCTTCTGTTGTTTCTTTCTTGTTTTCCGAAACGATACGAAAAGGAAAAGGTCGTTACATAAGGTTCTCTTTGCCGAGTTCCTTCTTGGTAAAAGGTATCTGACTCCGTGATAAATTGGAATTTTCCAATACCAAACGGATCTCTAATGTTAATACCGATGGTTCCTTTATCTTTTAAGATTTTTTTCTTCGCGCCTATTGTCATAAATATCATTCCCTTCATCCGACCTTGGGCAATTTTTGAGGGTAGTCGATAAAACGCAAAGGCTTGGATGTCACAGTTTTTCCAAACGGTCATATTCGACATGATTCTTCCTCCTACCCTGAAATTGTTCGAATTCAAATCGGCATCAATATTATCGGTATCCAGAATGGTTTGCGTCAAATCTATGCTGGGCATAAGTCGCCACCATTTTGTCGGATTGTACATCACAGACAGTTCCAATCCGTAAGCATGCGAACTGGATAGGTTTACATAAGTCAATGTTGAAACGCCTTCATCATTGACGGTCTTATACCGGTTAATAATGTCTGTGGTATAACGATAATATAAAGAAGGTGTAAGAGTAAGTTTTTCCCAGCGTTTCATATACCCCAGTTCTACCGCATTGGTATATTCGGGATTTAGATCCGGGTTTCCTTCTCTAAAATTCAAGGGATCGGAATAACTGACGAAGGGATTGATCTGCCTTGTCCGTGGACGGTTAATTCTTCTACTATAACTCAAGGAAATTTGTCCGTGTTTTTCTAAATCCTGGCTTAAGGACAAACTCGGAAACCAACTGAAATAATTTTTATCGAAGGATTGCCCGGTTGTAACTAGTTTGGAATCTGTCTTGGCTTGTTCTAGACGTAAGCCTCCTTTAACGGTAAATTTTTCTGTAATCGGGTAGGCATAAATTCCATAAACGGCATGGATTTGCTCATCGAAATTGAATTCATTATCCAAATCATCATTACTCGAATCGAAAACATTTTCTGTGAACCGCCAAATGCTTTTATAACCAACTTCCATTTTTGATTTATTCTCGAAAGGCTTTTCGTAATCTATTCGGGCTTGTATAACTTGCCGTTCTTGATCGGTAATATCGGTTTGCGTAGTTATGGCTTCTAGAGGGTCGACAAAATCAACATCTCCTACGGCATAAAGACCGTTCTCGATAAAAGCTGTTTCTTCTTCAAAATTATCGGAATAATTGATATCCGCATTCAAGGTGTGGCTCCAATTATTTTTGAAGCGCTTTTGGTATCCTAATGTAAATTCTTTATTCCTAGATGGTTCATCTTCTTGTTCCAACACTCTGCCCCGATGAGTGAAATTTTCGGCATCATCAAAATATTCATAAATATTTTCTCCTTTGTCATCTCCAGTATTGAATCCGAATAAAGCGGATGTATAAATCGTACTGCTGGAATTCGGAAAAAAATCCACGCCTGTTTTCATATTATGGGAAATGCTTCTTCTGGCTCCGGCTCCATCTTGGATAAATGAAAAAGTAGTATCCGATAATGTATTTATTCTTGAATTGTATCGGGTAAATTCCCTTTCGCTGTTTCGATGAGTGTAGGTTCCGTAAATATTTACCTTCTTGTTTTTGTAACCCAATGTACCACTCAAATTATATTCATCCACAATCGTATAAGCGGCAGAAACCAATCCGTTCAAACCGATTTTCTTATTTTTTTTGAGGATGATATTGAGGATACCTGCCATTCCATCTGGATCATACTTTGCAGAAGGATTAGTGATGACTTCAATTTTTTCGATGTTATCCGCAGGTATCAGTTGAAGAACCGCCGAAGGGTCTCCACCTGCCAAAGCCGAAGGGCGGCCATCCACCAAGATGGTTAAATTTTGGCTTCCTCTAAGACTTACATTACCATCCATATCTACTTCCACGGAAGGCACTTGTTCCAGGACCTCCGTTGCCGTTCCTCCCGCCACTGTAATATTATCCGCTACATTGATGACTTTCTTATCCAGCTCCAATTCCATGAAGGGTTTCTTTTCCTTCACCACCACTTCTTCCAAAATTTCGGAAGAAAAATTCATCTGAATCGTACCTAAATCTGCTTCTGGAGAACGGCGGGGATTGAGCATAAAGGGTTCGGAAGTGTAGCTTTCAAAACCCATATATTCGGCTGTGATGTGGAATCGCCCCACTGGCAATTCTTCCATCACGAATTGACCTTTAGCATTGGTAACGGTTCCATCAATAATGGAAGAATCAATTCCTAAAACCAAAGCGATAGTGGCATATTCGATGGGCTTGCCTGAATTTTCATCGATAATGATTCCGGAAACTTTACCAATTTTAGGCATTCGTTCCGACATCATTTTCCATTGTTCGATGGTCATGTTCCCACGCCCACCTCCCGATCTGCCTTGATCTTCGCCCCGAGGGGGTCGTTCGCCTGAAGGACGAGAATGGCGTTCACCTTTTGGTGGACGGTCTTGTTGCTCTGTTTTTTCCTTTTCATTCTTTTGCTCTTCTTCTTGTGCTATTCCGAAATGGAATAAAAAAAGTATGAAAAGGCAAAGGGTGATCTTACGTTTCATTTCTTTCCAGTTTCTTATCAGTCTTTGGACTGATCTTTTATCGAATGGTTTAAATAAAAGATTATTTTTTCCACTTGATGTTGCAACCAGCACTCGGGTATTGTGTACCTGAAATTTCTTTTCCTTCCAAAACCGCCTCTAGGGCTGCACGTAAATCTTTTCCGGTTACCGGTTTTCCTGATTTAGGTCTAGAGTCGTCCAATTGTCCTCGATATACCAAAATGGTTTCTTTATCAAAAAGATAAAAATCGGGTGTGCATGCCGCATCATAAGCTTTCGCTACTTCTTGACTTTCATCATATAGATAAGGAAAAGGATACCCCAATTCTTCGGCTAATGTTTTCATTTTATCCGGAGCATCTTGTGGATAATTTATCACATCGTTGGAACTGATCGCTACGAAGCCAATTCCTTTCTCTTTGTATTCATTCCCCAATCTCACTAATTCATCATTTACATGAATTACATAAGGGCAATGATTACAAGTAAACATTACTAATGTTCCATTTTCTCCTTTAATATCTGAAAATGTAATATTGTTACCGGATACGGTATCTGGTAAATTAAAATCGGGAGCTTTTGTTCCCAAGTCCAACATATTTGATTCTGTTAGTGCCATGATATTTATTTTTTTGCAAAGGTAACAACAAATCATGAATGGTTGTTCGCAGATATATTTTTTATTCTTTTTCTTTTTTGGCTTTGCCAAAAAAGAAAAAGAATAAAAAACGGTTTTAATGGATCACACAACTTACTTCAAATGAAACAAACTAATTTCATGATTAAAATAAAAGCGGAATTAATTCCGCTTTTATGGAACATCGAATTGATACAGTTTATATTTTTCAATTAAAGCAATTAATTTTTCTGGGTATTTTTTATCTGTTGCATAACCTGCACGTTTCAATTCATACGCCCATGATTTATAATCCTTTTCCCTAAAAGAAAATAATTTTTTATACCTTTCTTTTTTTAGAAAAACAGAATGTGCTCGATAAGATTCTTTTACTGATTTATATTTTTTAAAAAAATCTTTATGTGAATCATCACTAAAATTTAAGCAATGCCCTTTTTTACATTTTCTTGAAAAACATTTAATCCCAAAATGATTATTACAATTTACTGCCAATTTAGAAGCCCCTCCATTTGTTTCCAATAATCCTTGTGCTAATTTAATTGAAGCAGGAATATCATACAATTCCATTTCTTGTTGAGCTAATAAAAAATGATTTTCAATATAATTTAAATATCTTTTTTCTTTTTTGGTTACTTTTCGATCGTCAATTAATATTTTATTTTTATTGGGTTTATAACTATTTTTCACACCAAATAAAGAATCATTTTTAATCGGATTAATTATTTTGTAATCCGAATTATTTTTTAATTCTATATGAAAATTAAAATCTTTTTCCCATAATAAAACAACAGCTGTTAATACAGCAAAATACTTCAGTCCCTTGGTTTTCCAACAACAATATAACTTATGGTACAAAACATGAGTAACATAACGCAATTGTATGATTTTATTTTTCATTGTTATTATATTTTAATCATTAGATACCCTATATTAAAAACATTTTGTATGTAGTTTACGTTCCTTTAATTTGGATTTTGGTTCCAAAAGTTTTCCACTATTTTTCAACATTTGGAAAATAGTGCCTCGATCAAAAAAAGCCTTTTCTGCTAAAAGCAGAAAAGGCTTTTTTTGATCGACTTAAAATTAAATCGAATTATATTTTTTCATTTAAAATACATTTTACGGTATCCTTATCCAGTTGCCCGACGGGTAAATTATTCTTTACTTGATAATCTACTATTGCCTTTTTCGTTTCCAGATTTAAATCACCATAAAAATTGCCTTCATACAAATCTAAGTAATACAATTGACTTTGAAGGTTAGCAATTAATTCTTTCGTCGGATTACAATATATTTCTTGAAGCTCGACACCTGCCTTTTTCCTTATTTCTATTCCTTGATATGTACCTGTCACTTCTGGCACTACTTTTTCTTTGGTTGTCCTATACACACTTTTTACTTGATAACTTTTACTACATAACAAATCGATTAATTCTTTCTGCCGAATGGTAATGCTAGCATGAGGTTTGACAATAGCAATGGTAATATATTCTGCTGGAATAGATATTTCCCTGAGATGCCAAAGTCCGGCAATTACTCTTTTTGTAATGACTCCATAGTTCGCTTCTTTATTTCTTTTTTCCCAATTTATACTTTTCGAATTATCTTCTACCTTCGAACTCCAAAAATGATGGGGAGGGCAGGTCATTACTTGTTCTGTCACTGTTGCATATAACATAGAATCGGGAGGAAGGCCAGACAATCTCCGGTCTTCTTCTGTTACCAGAATCAATTGATGGACGGTATCTGCAAAGGGAAGTAATTGGTTTACATTTTCGTCAAAAGCAGGAATAAAATAATTATCGGTCTTGATAGTATCCCAAATTATTTCTTCTATTAAATCCAGCTTGCTGGTTTCATGGCGGACAATATATTCTTTTTCGATGGTATCATATTCAGGGGGGATAAGGCTCTTACCATAACAAAGCCCTGAAGAATCATAAGCTATCTGAAAGAAAAAATCGCTAGTATCCTGTTTTACATTTTGAGAAAATGAAAACAAAGGAATCAACAATAATAATAAAACATACCTCATAATGAATGAATTTTGGTTGTCCCTTAGACTTCAATTTATTTAAAATGGTTGCTTTAACAATCACGCAAAAAACATCAATATTAATTTCATATTAAATCCTTATCTAGAAGGAACCTTTAAAAAGGTTTAATTGTATTACTTCATGTCCTACCTCTTAGCAACATTATTATCCCAAATTCATATCTTTGTCCACCAATTCAAAAACAGGAATAGATGAGTATAGATATAAGAGAAATTGCCAAGAATAGAATACTAGTTATTGACGGAGCTATGGGAACCATGCTCCAACAATATAAACTGGATGAAGCTGGCTTCAGAACGGAACGATTCAAGGATCATCCTTGCGATATCAAAGGAAATAATGATATTTTATCCATCACCCAACCGGACATTGTTGAAGCCGTCCACAAGGCTTACCTAGAAGCCGGGGCTGATATAATCGAGACTAACACTTTTAGTGGGACATCCATTGCTCAGGCCGACTACAAAATGGAAGACCTGGCTTATGAAATCAATTTTGCCTCGGCACAAGTGGCAAAAAAAGCATGCGCTGCTTTTTCTACGCCCGACAAACCTCGTTTTGTAGCCGGTGCCATGGGACCGACCAACAGAACTCTTTCCATTTCTCCGGATGTGAATGATCCAGGGTATCGAGCTGTAACCTTTGATGAAATGGCAGATGCCTATTATACTCAAGTCTGCGGTTTGATGGATGGCGGCGTTGACGTCATTCTGGTAGAAACTATTTTTGATACCCTCAATGCAAAAGCGGCACTTTTTGCCATAGATAAAGCATTTGAGGAAAAAGGAAGAACCCTCCCCATCATGGTTTCGGGTACAATTACCGATGCAAGTGGTAGAACACTTTCCGGTCAAACTGCCGAAGCATTTTGGCTGTCTGTTAATCATGCGAATTTATTTTCTATCGGTTTCAATTGTGCTTTAGGTGCTACCGAAATGCGACCCCACATCCAAGAACTTTCTAAAATGGCAGACTGCTTGGTCAGTGCCTATCCTAATGCCGGGTTACCGAATCGCTTCGGTGAATATGATCAGGATGAAAATGAAATGGGTGGCTATATTGAAGAATTCATTGATTCTGGCTTAGTGAATATTATAGGAGGCTGTTGCGGAACATCACCGGATCACATTAGAGAAATGGCCGAAAAAGCCAAAGGAAAAAAACCGAGGGAAGTGGTTACTCGTACTACTCTTTCCCAATACTCCGGACTAGAACCATTAACTATCCGAGAAGACATGAATTTTGTGAATGTCGGTGAAAGAACCAATGTAACCGGTTCACGAAAATTTGCTCGATTGATCAAGGAGGAACAATACGGAGAAGCACTTTCTGTTGCCAGACAGCAAGTAGAGGGGGGTGCCCAAATTATTGATGTAAATATGGATGAAGGCATGTTGGATTCCAAAAATGCCATGACGACCTTTCTTAATCTCGTTGCTTCCGAACCAGACATTTCCAAACTTCCCATCATGATTGATTCTTCAAAATTTGAAGTAATTGAAGCCGGGCTGAAATGTATCCAAGGAAAATCCATTGTTAATTCTATTTCCTTGAAAGAAGGCGAAGAAGAATTCATCCGACAAGCAAAAATTATACGGCGGTATGGAGCAGCAACAGTGGTAATGGCTTTTGACGAAGAAGGTCAAGCTGAAACCATAGAACGTAAAGTCGCTATTTGTGAACGGGCCTACCATATACTTACGGAACAAGTCGGTTTTCCTCCGCAGGATATTATTTTTGATCCAAATATTTTTGCCGTTGCCACCGGTATCGAAGAACACAATGAGTATGCTATAAACTTTATAGAAGCTACTCGCCTCATCAAACAAAAAATGCCTTTGGTAAAAGTAAGCGGGGGGGTTAGTAATATTTCTTTTTCCTATAGAGGCAACAATGTGATTCGTGAAGCTATGCACTCAGCGTTCCTTTACCATGCTATTAAGGCGGGAATGGATATGGGAATTGTAAATGCAGGTATGTTGGAAGTGTATGAAGATATTCCCGAAGATTTAAAAAAATTGGTAGAGGATGTTTTGTTCAATAGACATCCTGATGCGACGGATGCTTTGACCGAATATGCAGAAAAAGTAAAAGGAACCGGAGGTAAGAAAAGAGTGCAAGATCTTACTTGGAGAGAAGGTAGTGTTGAAGAACGACTGAGCCATGCCCTAGTAAAAGGATTGACCGAATTCATTGTAGAGGACACCGAAGAAGCTCGACAAAAATTCGCTAGGCCCCTCGAAGTTATTGAGGGACCGTTGATGGATGGAATGAATGTGGTTGGTGATTTATTTGGTGCCGGGAAAATGTTTTTACCTCAAGTGGTGAAATCCGCAAGGGTCATGAAAAAAGCAGTAGCTTATTTAAATCCATTTATCGAAGCCGAAAAAGAAGGTGCCGGAGCGCAAGCAAAAGGAAAAATATTGATGGCAACGGTAAAGGGGGACGTACATGACATCGGTAAAAATATTGTAGGGGTTGTTTTGGGTTGCAACAATTATGAAATTGTTGATATGGGCGTAATGGTTCCTGCTGCCAACATCCTTAAAAAAGCCAAAGAAGAAAATGTAGACATTATCGGATTAAGTGGATTAATTACACCAAGCCTGGATGAAATGGTTCACATAGCCAAGGAGATGGAACGACAAGATTTTAATATTCCATTATTAATTGGGGGTGCCACAACGTCTAGAACACATACTGCAGTTAAAATTGCTCCTGAATATTCCGGTGGTGTCATCCATGTTTTGGATGCTTCGAAATCTGTTACGGTTGCTTCTGATTTATTAGGTGAAAATAAAAATAATTTTATCGGAAAAATAAAATTAGAATATCAAGATTTAAAAGAAAAATTCGGCAACAGAAAACAAATTAAAAAATATATTTCTATTGACGATGCCCGAAAAAATAAAATAAAAATAGATTGGGAAAATTACATACCTCCCGTTCCTAAAAAAATCGGCATTACTGTTTTTGACAATTATGATTTAAAAGAAATTTCCAATTATATTGATTGGACTCCATTTTTTACTTCATGGCAATTGTGGGGGAAATTCCCTGCTATTTTATCGGATGAAAAAGTGGGAGAACAAGCAACATCTCTTTACAAGGATGCACAAGCTATGCTCGAAAAAATCATAGATGAACAATGGTTGATCGCCAAAGCTACTATTGGTTTATTCCCTGCCAATTCCATTCATGATGACGATATAGAAATCTATTCGGATGAGACAAGAAGCACTGTTTTAAAAACCTTATTTAATTTAAGGCAACAACGAAAAAAAGCACCCGGCCAAGCAAATTTTTCTTTAAGCGATTTTATGGCTCCTAAAACTTCGGGCAAAAAAGATTATATCGGAGCCTTCGCTATTACCACCGGCTTGGGGATAGAAAATAAAGTAAAAGAATTTGAACGCAACAACGACGACTACAATGCCATCTTGTTAAAAGCGTTAGCAGACAGATTAGCAGAAGCTTTTACAGAATTGTTACACGAAAAAGTAAGGAAAGAATATTGGGGCTATGCATCCGAAGAAGCTCTTGAAAATGATGATTTAATTTCTGAAAAATACAAAGGCATCCGTCCGGCACCGGGTTATCCTGCCTGTCCGGAACATACAGAAAAAATTACTTTATTCGATTTATTGGATGTTGAAAAAAATGCCCATATTTCTTTAACCGAAAGTTGTGCCATGTATCCTGCGGCGTCTGTAAGCGGTTGGTATTTTTCTCATCCTTCATCTAAATATTTTGGCTTGGGTGAAATTTCTAAAGACCAAGTAGAAAGTTATGCTCAGAAAAAAGGTTGGGATTTAGAAACAGCAGAACGTTGGTTACAAAGTGTCTTGAATTATGATGCTTGATTAAAAAATAAAAACCCAACATTTTACAACGATCCAAAAAAGAAATCGGCATGGAAAATTTCCATACCGATTTTCTATTTTCATGAAGCTATTAAAAAAATACTCCATGTTCTTTCGTTTCGATTGATCCGTAAAAATGGAATGTTTTTATGGATATTAATATTGGGTAACTATTTAATCTTCTTTATTCGATTTTAATAAATAATCTTCGATGGCCATCGTCATGGATTTAAACTCCGGTGTGGGAGCATAAATATTAACGTTAAGTCCATGATCTTCTACAGCTTGTCTTGTGCTAGAACCCCAGATCGCCAAACGTGTTTCGTTTTGTTTGAAGTCTGGGAAATTTTCATACAAAGAATGGATTCCTAATGGGCTGAAGAAAACAAGAATGTCATACGTAACATTGCTTAGATCTGATAAATCACTAGGAACCGTTTTGTGCATGACCGCCTCTTTCCAATCGAATTCATTTTCTGTTAAAAATGAAGAAACTTCTTTGGCCCCTAAATTTGAACAAGGCAACAAGAATTTTTCTTTCTTATGCTTTATCAAACTTGGTTTCAAATCTTCTATTGTCCTTTTACCTACTGCCACTTTCCTTTTGCGGTAAACAATGAATTTTTGAAGATAATTGGCAATAGCTTCTGTCATACAGAAATAACGGGTTTCACCAGACATCGACACTCTCATTTCTTCATTCAATTTGAAGAAGTGATCAATGGATGTTTTTGATGTGAAGATGATTCCTGTAAATTCATCAGGCCTGATTCTCGCCTTTCTAAATTCTTTAGAAGGAACGGGTTCTACCTGTATGAACTGCCTAAAATCTATTTGAAGATCCCACTTCTTTTCAAGATTGAAATAAGGTGACCTTTCCGGCTTAGGCTGCGAAATAAGTATTGATTTTACTCGTTTATACATCTCGGCTGAATGATTTGCTGGCATCCAGAAAAATTTTTATTAGCTCCCACCCAAAATGAGTTGGATTGTTGCGATTATTAATATCAATGGTGCGATTTCGACGGTGCAAAGGTAAGCAAAAAAACGGAAAATGTTTACACTCAAAAATTTACCTCCAATTTGAAGTCCTCTCAAGGCTCGTAAAATCCACCATAAACCCAAGAAAAAAAACGAAACCCATGTTACATACTTGGCTATTCCGACATCGGCGAAAGCCATAAAAACAACAAAGGGCAATAAAAACAATCCTAACAAATGATTGAGCTGCCCTACCATAAATATATATTGGCCGAATTCATCCTTATTTGGAAATATATGTTTTAACGCATGCAAAACAAAAAGCTTTGCACATATATATAAAGCAGACAAACCTACTGCAATGGATGTTGCCTTTATAAAGTTTCCTTGATTAAGGTTGCTTTCTCGAAAAACGAGCATTCCATACAAGCCGAAAACAATGATACAGATTATGTATGTAAATATACTATGGGGATGGAACCGCCCTTGTGCTTCCCGATAGGCAATGTTCATGAGATTGGCACTCCTCGCCGACGGAACAAGGCTAGTTAACCTATCCCTGAATATGGATACGACAAAAGTAACAAAAAGTAAGAGGGGCAATATCAAATATAAAAAAGTAATTCTTGATACGGGTTTGTCTTCTTCATAACGATAAATAGCCAAAGGGTTTTCACTCTTGATTTTACTCCTCTCCTTTCTTTCCATAATGAGAGATTCTGCCAAAGGAGACACATCGAAGGGATTGATGTCCGGCTGTGCGATGGCGGTCTGTTCCTCTTCGTCCAAACGAAATACCAGATCGAAGGGGTTTCCCTTTCCGCTTTGTCCAAAAGAACCCAAGGGCATCACAAAAAGGAAAGCCATAAAAGGAATAATAAGATATTTTAGGACAGGGTTCTCCACTCCGTTTCCTTGATTTATTGTATCACATACCGGATAGATAATCCGAATTCATTAAACCCAAACCCCTTGATTCCGAAATCTCGGTTAATGGGGGAGTAATACGGTTTATAATCCACGGAAAAATTAATGGGGTAATTCGATATCGTATAATCTATACCCATAATGGCTTCGGCATTTAGGATAAAGAGATTTTTCCCTCCTCCGATAGACAAACCACCTCCGGCAAAAAGATTGAACCCTTCGGTCACATAGACATGATATTCGTATAAACCTGTAATGGCCATGCCCAATCTTTTAGGGGCGTTATAGGAAAAATTAATGCCTGCTATTCCTTCAATCACGCCATATCGACCAATAAAATGCTTGTAGGTAACTCCAGTTGGATTGCCCCCCCGAAGGCCAATCGCATTGATATAATTGTCTTGTGCCCAACTCGACTGAAGGCTTGAAAAAAACAAAAATGCTAGAACTACAATTTTCCTCATGTTTGCTGTTTATTCTTCAGAAGGAGCTTCTTCTTTATTTTCTTCTGTTTCTTCTTCAGTGAAATCCAGTAGATTCCTGTCATTCAAGTAAGAAAACCATTTCACTAATTTTTTCACGTCATTGAAATACACCTGATCTCTATCATAATTCGGTAGGATTTGTCCCAAATAACCAAAAGCTTCGTCAGATGTCATTTTGTTACCGGAAGTGGGTAATGGACATTCCTCCATTTTTTCCTGCATGGTTTTGAATACATCAAACAAAGCAACGGTATTATTATCTTCGGTGTAAATAGAAATGGATTCTAAAGGCGTGAATTGGTGCTTCCTGGAAGATACGAATTTACGTTTCCCCGTATCGAAATTTTCTACGATCAAACCATTCGCTCTATTTCCAATCATTGCATGTACCCCCGACATCTCACTGATGACTACAAACTTCTTCAAACTCATTTTGTGTTGTACGTTTTAATTATTGCTGATAAATATATTATTATTTCAAGTTGCAAGGCAACTTGAGACCATAGCCAAATGGTTTTATAGATCATAGAATAATTAAATTTAAGTGAATTCTATGGACTATTTGCTATCTAACTACAGTCATTGCGGATAAATCTGCAACTTAGTTTTATTAGTATTCGAACTCCATCCTTTCACAAGGGTAATTGAACAAACATTCTTCTTTAATTAATTTGGATACCTTATCCGGTACCATTTTCTCCCATCCTTTTTCTCCTGTTTGGAGCATGTGAAGTACTTCCTTCG
>JAHDDR010000176.1 GCA_020629255.1 Saprospiraceae bacterium
TTCGTTACCTCAAAGATGGGGCGATATGGAGGGCGTATTTTGTAAAAGTCGCGAACGGTAGGTCTGAAGGCGTGAATGGTAAAAATTTGTGTGTGGCGAATTTAGTTGCTGTCCGAAGTTTGTAAACTTCGGACAACTAAGTAAACAAAAAAGGCGGTCCCTCGGGAACCGCCTTTTACACACTTTACGAAAACATTCATTACAAAGGTATATTGAATCAGGGTTGGGAATCCGGAGAAGGTGTGAATGGTAGAATTTTTGGTGTGAATGGTAATTTTTTGGGTTTGAATGGTGTTTTTTATTGTGGACGGTCGTTTTCTTATTGCGAACAGCCGTTTTTTTATTGTGAATGGAATTGAGGGTGTGGGGGCTTGCTTTTATTCTTACAAGATCTAAAAATGATGCCTTTGTATCAAAGACATCATTTTTATGTATAAGAAGAAATATAATTCTAATTACTTTTTTAATCCGATCTCTCTTAAACGTTCGTTCAAATAATCACCCGCTGTGATGGGTTCATACTTTAATGGGAAGTCGGAAGTGACGCAACGATCCAAGCAAGTTAGATCCATCGTAGCCCTTGGGTGTAAAAAGAAAGGGATAGATAACCTAGGTGTGTGCCACAATTCACGAGGAGGATTCACCACTCTATGTGTTGTGGATTTTAAGTAATCATTGGTAAGTCTTTGCAACATATCACCAACATTAACAACAATTTCATTTTCACCGGGTAAAATGTCTAACCACTCTCCTTCTTTGTTCAAAACTTGAAGTCCTCCGGCCGATGCGCCCACTAATAAAGTGATAAGATTAATATCTTCATGCTCTTCGGCACGGATGGCAGATGCAGGTTCTGATAAAATAGGAGGATAGTGGATGGCTCTTAAAATAGAATTGCCATTATGGGTGCGAGTAGCGAAATAATCCTCATCCAACTCCAAATGAATGGCAATGGCCTTTAGTAATTGAGAACCCGCTTTTTCGAATGCCACGTAAAGATCCCTACCCAGATTAGTAAATTCAGGCGTTTCATCCACATATATATTATCCGGATACATTTCCTTGATACTATCTCCATCCTCTACTTCTTGTCCGATTTGATAGAATTCTTTCAAATCGGCTACTTCGGCTTGTTTAGCTTTTTCCCTTCCGAAAGAAGTGTACCCCCTTTGTCCTGCCAATTCGACGATTTCATATTTTTTCTTCGTATCCACATCCAAGGCAAAGAAACGTTTGGCATTGGTATAGAAACCATCGACAAGTTCTTTGGATACACCATGATTGATGACTCCGACAAAACCTACATTGTGGAAAGCATCTCCTAATTGCTTGACGAATGCACTTCTCTCTTCAGCATTGCCATTTACGAATTGATGGAGGTCAACTAATGGAATAGCTCTTTTTGACATTTTAATTGTGTTTTAATTTGACCGCAAAAATAAAAAAATGCTAGCAGAATTATATAAATCCTACTAGCATCATTTAATATTTTAACCCTTGCTTAAGTTCTATCTTCTTCCTTTTGATGCATATCTCAAAATTAGATAGAAAACCATCACCAAGGCGGATAAGGCAGCAGCGACATAAGTCATGGCGGCAGCTTTTAAAGCATCCTTTGCCCCTTCATATTCTTCTCCTTGAGAAATGCCACTGGCATCTAACCATTCTAATCCTCTTCTTGTAGCATCAAATTCTACGGGCAATGTCATCAGGCTGAATAAAGCTGTAACAGCAAATAAGCCAATAGCGACCAACATGACCCAAGACATGCCGGAACCCATTCCCATCGCCATAAAAGCACCCATCAAGACATATTGTTGTATGCGAGAAGAAAACTGAACAACAGGAACCAATGCCGAACGCATTTGTAAAAAGGGATAAGCAGTATCATGCTGAATAGCATGGCCTACTTCGTGGGCTGCAACGGCTGCCGATAAAATGCTATTTCCACCATAAATGGGGGGACTTAAACTCACTACTTTTTTTAAGGGATTATAATGGTCGGTCAGAAAGCCTTGCCCCTGGACAATAGATACATCGTGGATGCCATAATGCTCCAACATTCTTTGTGCGACCTGAGCGCCGGTCAAGCCACTACGGATGGGAATGTTACCGTAAATTTGTGCTTTCTTTTGGAGCCTACTGCTCATCATAGCACCAATCATTGACATGAGTCCACCAATGGCCATGAAAATGTACATATCCATATTTCCTCCTATCATTTTACTTTTTTTGTATGGTTTTAG
Source organism: Saprospiraceae bacterium (assembly GCA_020629255.1). GTDB lineage: Bacteria > Bacteroidota > Bacteroidia > Chitinophagales > Saprospiraceae > JAHDCE01. Next base: position 2,247 of record JAHDDR010000176.1, read on the forward strand.
AATTGAATCGTCGAAACTTCTGTTTTTTGGACGTAGAAACACCTATTTTTGTTACAAATATTAAGATTACTATAATATTTTGCGAAAAAATAGAAATATTTTTTGACTATAACTATTGTGGTAGGTAAGTACAATTTTAACAATGCAATATTTCAGATGGTTGACTTTCCATTATAATTATTAGAACTGATTCCTCATGAAGACGATAGAAATCACCACAACTCAAAAGGTGACCATAGAATACGAATTGGCTGATCTCAGGGATCGTTTTCTTTCGTATTTGATCGATAATATGATCATCAGTGCATTATGGCTGTTTGCCTATCTTATTTTTTCTGCTGCCTTTTTCGATGAATTCCAATTGGATGAAAATGATGGGAGTAGGAGTATGGTGTATTTCATGTTACCCATTGCCACATTCATCCTATATCATTTTTTATCCGAATTGTTGATGGATGGACAAAGTATAGGAAAAAAGGCGGTAGGGATCAAGGTGTTGAAATTGAATGGTAAAGAAGGAACGGCAAGTGATTATTTCATCAGGGCATTATTTCATTTTATTGATACCATGCTGAGTTTCCATGTGCTGGGTGCTTTGATGGTCGTATCTACCGATAAGAGCCAACGTTTGGGAGATTTGGCGGCCAACACTGCTGTAATAAAAGTGAAATTCAATCTTAGGTTCCGCTTGGAAGATATTTTGAAAATCAATTCATTGGCAGATTATGAACCCACCTACCCCGAAGTGAGGCAATTTACGGAACAAGATATGTTGCTCATCAAAAGTGTGGTAGCGAGGAATAGGCAATACAACAACCATGCCCATGGTGAAGTCGTAAATACTCTAGTAAGGGATATGATGCTAAAACTGGATATCCTTGAACAGCCCAAAGATAAAATACAGTTCCTCAAAACGCTCATCAAAGATTATATTGTTCTTACTCGATAGATGAGGAATTTAGGTCCAAAGAAATAATTTTAAAGGGTTATTCAACTACGGGTATAGGAACTCAAAAGGTATGACTTTTCAAGTGATATAATTCAAGTTGCGTTTGCACTTGAGACCATAGAATAATTGAGTTTAATGAAACTCTATGGTCTATTTGCTATCTAATTATAGACGTTGCGGATTCATTCGCAACTTAGATTATATAAATAATTTTCCTATTTGTTACCATATAGGAATAAAATTTGTTAGGTTTATCTAAAAGAATCAGAACAAACACAAATCCCTCATTATGGGCGAGCAAAAAGTATCTATTTTATCGGATAAGAAACAAATGCACAAATTTGTGCGGAACCTATTGCGTGATGTTGAAGCATTGGAATATATGCTGGAACACAATTGGTTCGAAAATGATATTGTACGAATAGGAGCCGAGCAGGAAATGTGTATTGTGGATAAGGAAACATTCCAACCTTCATGTAAAGCAGTTGAGGCTCTCGAAAGAATGCAAGATCTGGAATGGGTAGAAACTGAATTGGCCAAATTCAATTTGGAAACTGGAGCCACTCCCTTGGAATTCAAAGGAAAGTGCTTAAGCAAAATGGAGAAGGAAATCCGTAACCAATTGGATACCATCCAAGAACGAATCAAAGATTTGGATGCTAAAATCATTCTAACCGGAATTCTTCCCACCTTGCAGAAGTATGATATGGGGATGCACAATCTCACTCCCAAGAAAAGATATTTTGCTTTGATGGAAGCCATCAATAAACAATTGGTTAAAAGGAATACCTATGAAGTGAGATTGCAAGGCGTCGATGAATTGTTGGTCCAGCACGATTCTCCTATGATTGAGGCTTGTAACACGAGTTTCCAAGTACACCTACAAGTGTCTCCTGAAAATTTCAAGGACTATTATAATATATCGCAAGCCCTAGCGGCTCCTGTTATGGCCATTGCAGCTAATTCTCCAATTGTTTTTGGTAAAAGGCTTTGGCATGAAAGCAGAATTGCATTGTTCCAACAATCGTTGGATACCCGCACAACCCATGATCATTTAAGGGAAAGGAGCCCTCGGGTAAGTTTTGGAAATGATTGGTTGAAAGAATCCATCCTAGAAATATATAAAGAGGATATTGCCCGGTTCAGGGTGTTGATTAGTGGAGATGTGGAAGAAGATTCCTATAAGAAAATAGAAAAAGGCGAAGTACCGAAATTAAGGGCATTGCAAGTGCATAATTCTACCGTGTATCGTTGGAACCGCCCTTGTTATGGAATCAGTAGCAATGGCAAACCCCATCTTAGAATTGAAAATAGGGTATTGGCTTCCGGTCCAACCTTACAAGACGAAATGGCGAATGCTGCTTTTTGGCTAGGAGCGATGATCGGAATGGCGGATAAATATGGCGACATAACAGAATATATGTCTTTTGCCGATGCTAGGGATAATTTCGGGAAGGCGGCCAAATATGGTATTGATACCAAGTTTACTTGGCTGAATGATAAAAAAATCACTGCGGTCGATCTAATCATTAAAAAGTTGATTCCGATTGCAAAGGCGGGATTGAAAAAAATGAAGGTCGATAAAAAGGACATCAAAAGATATATGAATATTATCCAAAAACGGGCAGAAAACCATATGAATGGAGCCCGTTGGATGTTGAGGGCTTATACAGAACTGAAAAAGAACACAACAGATAACGAAGCCTTGACCACCCTCACTGCTGCTATTGTTAAAAATCAAAAAAGCGGGCGTCCGGTTCATGAATGGGAAATGCCTCAATTAAATATGTTGAAAAAATACAAACCTTCCAATCTTCGGGTAGAAGTCTTTATGGAACGGGATCTATTCACCGTAGAACCCAATGACATTATCGAATTGGTTGCTGATATGATGGATTGGCGAAAAATCCGTTATACGCCGGTAGAAAATGAAAAAGGTGAATTTGTAGGCTTGATCAGTTCTCGTTTATTGCTTCGTTATTTTACCAATCAGTACAAGAGTAGGAATAATAAAAACCTTTTGGTAAAAGATATCATGATTAAAGATCCGATTTGTGTTTCGCCGGATACAACGCTTTCCGAAGCATTAAAAATCATGAAAGAAAACAAAATCGGTAGCCTTCCTGTAGTTGAGAATGATGAATTAATGGGCATCATTACAGAAAGCCAGTTCCTGAAAGTTACAGGACGATTAATGAGGAGAATGGAAGAACAAGGAGAAGGTTAGGATTAGTCCAAAATTTTCTTCAATTTTTGAATGACGATATCAATTTCTTCTTTCGTGTTGTGATGCGAAAAGGAGAAACGAACAGTTTTGTAATTCGGGTCGCCCTTGATGGCTGCCATGACATGTGATTCGTGCTCTACACCCGAGCTGCATGCAGAGCCGCCCGAAGCACTCACGCCATCCATATCTAGGAGCATAAGTAACATATCACCATTTTCGGAAGGAGGAAAAGAAACACTCAATACTTTGTGCAAGAAATTTTCTTGGGAACCGTTAAAAATGATTCCTTCAAAGTTTTTCAATAATTCTTTCTTGAAATAAGAACGGAGTTCTAAGATATGAGCTGTTCTCGATTCCATTTCCTGGCAAGAACGCTGAAGAGCTTCTGCCATACCGACAATACCATAAAGATTTTCGGTGCCCCCCCTCATGTTCCGTTCTTGCGAACCACCATCCAAATAAGGTTGAATGATATTGTCACCATTAATGTAAATAAATCCGACGCCTTTTGGTCCGTGAAATTTATGGGCTCCACCGGTAAGGAAACTAATTTTTGTTTGAGATACATTGATGGGGAATTGCCCTACGGCTTGTACCGTGTCCGAATGGAAGAAGGCATTATGTTCTTCACAGATTTCGGCAATTTTTTCGAAGGGGTGGAGCGTTCCGATCTCGTTGTTGGCATACATCAAGGAAACCAAAGTCTTTTCGGTACTTGATGATAATTTTTGGATCAATTCACTTTCTTGTATTCTTCCTTGGGCATCCACATTCAGATATTCGACACGGATATTCTCCTTCTTTTCCAAATAATTCAAAGTATGGAGAACACAATGATGTTCGGTAGGAGAAGAAATAATTCGTTTCACATCGAGATCCCGCACAGCACATTTTAGAGCCATATTGCTGGACTCCGTTCCTCCCGAGGTGAAAAATATTTCTCCGATGGATGCATCCAAACATTGGGCGATGGTTCTCCTCGCCTTTTCTATTGCTGTACGAGTTTGTCGACCATCCGCATGGATAGAAGAAGGATTACCTTGATGGTTTTGTAAATAAGGCATCATGGCTTCCAATACCTCTGGGTCGATAGGAGTAGTAGAAGCATTATCGAAATAAATCCTCATAGCAACAACATTGGAAGAAGTAAATTAAACATTCGTTGACTTCAGAATCTCATTGATGTCTTGTTGGATTTTACGAGCCAAATTCTGCGAAATTACTTCCGAATCACTCTCTGTATATATTCTAATGATAGGTTCTGTATTGGACCGTCTCAGATGAATCCAGTCACCGGTATCTAGGGTGATTTTCAAACCATCTATCGTATTGAGATCTTGCTGCACATATTTTCGTTGCAATTCAGAGAACAGCAAATCCAAATCGATTTCGGGTTGTAATTGGATTTTATTTTTGGCAATATGGTAAGAAGGATATGTTCTTCTTAAGAAAGACAGCGGTTTTCCAAATTCAGCCAGACGAGAAAGAATCAAGGCCGTTCCAACTAAAGCATCCCGTCCGAAATGTAAATCGGGGTAAATGACCCCTCCGTTTCCTTCGCCTCCAATTACGGCTCTTACCTCCTTCATTTTGGAAACTACATTTACCTCCCCAACAGCAGCGGGATGGTATTCGCATCCGGCTTTTTCGGTCACATCTTTTAAAGCTCTGGTAGAAGATAGATTCGAAACGGTTGTTCCTTTTACATTTTTCAAGATATAATCAGCAACAGCAACAAGTGTATATTCTTCACCGAACATTTCCCCATCTTCACAAACCAAGGCTAAGCGATCCACATCTGGATCGACAGAAATTCCAAAATCTGCCTTGTTGCTTTCTATTGCCGATGATAATTCGGTTAGATTTTCGGGCAGTGGTTCAGGATTATGGGCGAATTGGCCATTGGGTTCACCATTGATGACAATTACCTCACATCCTAATTGTTCTAACAAAGGGGGTATGGACAAGGCCCCTGTAGAATTGACCGGATCTACAACCACTTTATAATTTTTTTCTCGAATAGCCTCCACATTTACCAATGGCAAGGCTAGGATTTTGTCGATATGGATTTGGATGTAATCATCTTTTTGTGTGTAGCAACCCAATTTATCCACACTAGAATATTCGACGGCATTCTCACTGATCAAATCCAAGATCTCTTGACCATCCTTCTTAGAAATGAATTCCCCATTGAAATTGACGAATTTCAAGGCATTCCATTGTTTGGGATTATGGCTGGCGGTAATGATGATTCCGGCTCCGGCTCCTTCCAACGGAACGGCTATTTCTACAGTAGGAGTAGTAGATAAGCCCAAATCTATAACATCTATTCCTACGGATCGCAATGTATTAGAAACAAGCTGGCTGATGATTTCACCCGAAATTCGGGCATCCCTTCCTATCACAATTTTTGGGTTAGCCGTTTGAGCTTTCACCCAATGACCAAAAGCTGCCGTACATTCTACGACATCTTGTGGAGTTAAATTGTCTCCGGAAAATCCTCCGATGGTTCCCCTTATACCCGAAATTGATTTAATCAGTGTCAATGGTGTAATTTTTATTTGTTGACTTGATAAGTAATTGTGTGTGTTGTTTTCCTATTTTCTTTTAATAATGAGAACTTGTTCTCATCAGAAAAATAGGCGTGCAAATGTAAGGAAATTAAGTGGGGGTTTACATTTAGTTCAGTATGAATTTATATGTTCTTGAACATATAATATGTTCTCCTAATTTTTTTTGAAGGAAATGCTATAGGTTTCATTGTCACAAATTGTTAAAATGAAAGAGACATTGGATTTATTTTGATGTATAATCCCCCTTTTCTAAGAATCCTATAAGGTTGGCACAACTATTGTCAATTGTTAGTAGTGGTTTTTCGATAGTGATTTTATGCCCTAGAAATCGCAGGAAGATCATCCACCTCCCCTTTATGTAATTATTTTTAGTCCCTTTATATTTTTTGAGGGCATTAGGGCTTTTTGAGAAACACGTTACACTAAACTAAACAGTAAGGAATGAGAAGACTTATTACGATCTCCGTATTAATGGTGTCGTTGTGCCTAGGTTCTTATGCACAGCAAGATGCCATGTTCACCAAGTACATGTTCAATACACTCAACTACAATCCTGCCTATGCAGGAACAAGGGGGTATTTATCTATGGGAGTTTTGCATCGTACCCAATGGTGGGGTATACAAGGGGCACCGCACTCGCAATCACTTTGGGTGCATTCTCCAGTAAAGAACGATAAAATCGGTTTGGGTTTTGGTTTGCTAAATGATATTATTGGTCCAACCAATTCGATTACCGCGAATGTGAGTTATGCGTACCATATTCCGGTAGGGGGATTGAACCGTCTTTCTATCGGGGTTCAAGGAGGGATCATGAACTGGCGGGCAGATTGGGGAAAACTCAATCATGAAGAGACTGTTGACCAAGCCTACAATAACGATATGACACCCAACTTGTGGCTTCCTAATTTTGGTATAGGATTATATTTCTTCAATCAGGATAAATATTTTGTTGGAGTAGGGATACCTCATATTATAGAAAGCGATTTCCGTAAAGGAGATGATGTGACCACTGAAATGTGGGCAAGGCAATATCGTCATTATTTCTTTTCTGCTGGAGGAGCTATTCCTTTAGATAAATCCAAGAATTTTATTTTCAGACCGTTGGCTTTGGTGAAAACCGTAGCTCTGCTCAGTAAATTGAAACCCAATGATGATCCATTTGGAAATGTAGGGGCTCCTACGGAATTCGACATCGATCTGTCTATATTGTTTTATCATGCCTTTTGGGTTGGAGCTTCTTTTAGGTCATCCATCGAAAAGTTTGCAGGAAATAGAAGTTCATTCGATTCTGCAGATGTTTGGGTGTCTTATTTCTTCAACAATGGTTTGCGTATTGGTGCAGCTTATGATTATACACTAACCAAATTGCAACAACCGGCACAAGGCTCTTTCGAAGTCATGTTGGGTTATGATTTTGATTTCAAGGAAAAGAAAATTGCGACTCCGCGTTATTTCTAAAATTAATATTTGATATATTTTAACGAACCCGATTTGCTTTTGCAAA
>JAHDDR010000177.1:0-2581 GCA_020629255.1 Saprospiraceae bacterium
TGTATTTTCGAGAACACCAATTAATGCATGATTCTTTTCTGCATGTTGGCTTTTCCATTTTTTACGTGCATTTTTTTCATCGTAAGAAAAATCGTCAGAAAAAAGATATGTAGCAGACCTTGGTATGTCTTTAGCGAACTGAACACGTTCTTTATATAACCCGGCAACAGCTTCTAATTTAGAAATATCTGTACTCCAACCTTTTTCTTCTACCCAAGGTTTTATTTCCTGAGCAATTGAAGCATTGTCTCCATGTATCAAATATTGTTGGTTGAACCATTTTGCTTTTTCGTAATCGAAACGAGCACCGGACTTTCCGATTCTTTCTAAAGAAAATCCTTCGATTAATTCTTCTACAGAAAATAATTCTTGTTCCGTACCGGGGTTCCACCCCAAGAAAACAAGAAAATTCAAAAGAGCTTTTGGATCAAAACCGACTTCCCTAAAACCGATAAAGGAATCATTTTCACTCGCTCCTTTCCAAGCTAATGGAAAAACAGGAAACCCTAATCTATCGCCATCTCTTTTACTCAATTTTCCGAAAAGAGTACTTTTCAAAAACTCTTTAATAAGAGCTTTGTCTTCCTTGTCTTTCGGTTTGACTTGTACCCTAGAAGAAATACTTTTCACATCATTTAATATTCCTTGAATCATCTGGGTCACTTGTTCTTTCGTTTTCCAATGATAATCCGGATGTTTTTTAAAAAATTCGGAGGTGAATTTTTCCGTCAAGGATTTAGAATTCTTTTGATTGATATAAGACGTAGGTGCCGGCTTTAAAATCAAGGGCAAATGAGCAAATTGCGGCATATTCCCCTCCCAACCTAACGCACGGTACAAGAGTACATGGTGCGCTGTACTCGGCAACCATTCTTCTCCCCGAATTACATGCGTGATTTTCATGTGATAATCATCCACCACATTCGCTAAGTGATAGGTGGGCATCCCATCACTCTTCAACATCACTTTATCATCCAATAAATTGGATTGGAATTCGACCCTTCCCCGTACAATATCTTCTACATAAATAATTTCATCCGCCGGACATTTGAGACGAATGGTATATTCAGATCCAGAATCCATTAAATATTTTACTTCTCCTTCGGTGAGGGTCAAACTATTTTTTAAATTTCCTCTTGTATGGACATTATACGAAAAAGTACCCCCTTGATCTTCGATTTGCTTTCTTTTCTCATCCAATTCTTCCGGCGTATCGAAGGCATAATAGGCCCAACCATTTTTGACCAGTTGATGCCCAAATTCACCATACATATCTTTTCTTTCAGATTGGCGATAGGGACCATACTCCCCTCCAGACGTAGGACCTTCATCCAAGTGCAAACCCATCCATTCCAAAGCCTCTAAAATATAGTCTTCTGCCCCAGGCACATATCGGGTTTGATCGGTATCTTCTATTCTTAGAATAAACGTTCCTCCCAATCTTTTAGCAAAGAGATAATTATATAATGCGGTTCTCACTCCGCCAATGTGTAAAGCCCCTGTTGGGCTTGGTGCAAATCGTACTCTAGGTTTTGACATTTGTTTCATTTTATACCCTTACAATATTCCTAGGAAAATAATTCCCTATAATAATGGCTCTAATAAGACTTTTTCCTAAATCAGGAAACTCTTTCCTATTTTCATCGTAATCATAAATATTACAATTATTCACCTATTAACATAGTATTCAAGGCAGCGTTATTGCCCTTTATAACGTATAGAATTAAATCGGTTTCCTAATTTGGAAGCGAAAATAAAAAGACTATTGTTAACCCAACTAGGACTTCAAGAAAAATTTTAAAAACCAAGGAAGTAAAAACGGAAAGAAAATGTACCTAGTAAGAACACCTGAATTTATACAAAAGCTTTTCCCCAATTTTGTTTGGAAAATGCCAAACCAAGAAAAGGTCATTTATCTCACTTTTGATGATGGCCCTATTCCTGAGGTCACACCCTGGGTTTTGGATGTATTGGAACAATACCAAGCCAAAGGCACTTTTTTCTGTGTGGGTGAAAATGTAAAAAAACATCCTCAATTGTTGGAGGAATTACGACACAAGGGTCATTCTGTGGGCAACCATACCTATAATCATTATAACGGATGGCAAACAGAAAACATCACATATTTGAGAAATGTGCGGAAAGGAGCCCACGCTGTACGTTCGGAATTGTTCCGCCCACCTTATGGAAGGGTGAAACCGAGTCAAGCCAAATTCCTCAATCGCCATTATCGGGTTATTATGTGGGATGTACTGAGTGGTGATTTTGATAACAACATCAGTGCAGAACAATGTTTGGACAATGTGATGCGGAATACCCAAGCGGGTTCTATCACCGTATTCCATGATAGTTTGAAGGCGAAGGAAAAACTCGAATTCGTTCTTCCTAAAGTTTTAAAGCATTTTTCTTCTTTGGGGTATCGCTTCGAAGCTTTACAGGAGCAATCTCTTGTCAAAAAGAAGAAACGATTGGCTTAAAAATTAGACGATACACTCAAGTTGTTGGACAACTTGATTCAAATAAGCAATGTTCAGTTATTAATATTGAAGCCGCTGCAACCGAATGAGGTGCAGCGGCTTCT
>JAHDDR010000177.1:2681-9309 GCA_020629255.1 Saprospiraceae bacterium
TTATCAAGTATTTCGAACCTCAATCCACAACATCTTGATACGCCATGTACTGGACTTTCAAGCGATTCGCTTTTCGAATCTCTGTTTTTACATCTGTAACAATACCCATCGTCACTCCCTTATCCACTTTTAGGGCAACTGTTTCATTTTCCAATCCGCTACCACTAATGGCAGGAGCCACTCCATCCTTCTTCACAAACTTATCGTTGATCTGAATGGCGGGTGCGGCATTGGGTTCCGATCTTCTCGGCTTGCCGATGTAAATGTGTTCGGTCTTTCTCGGATCGACCAATTTGGTCAATTCGGAAGCCTTGGGCAGTTTAACGTCTACCAATGCCTCTTTTTGTCGAATCACGGTGACGACCATGAAGAAAAAAAGAAGCATAAAAACAATGTCGGGCAAACTCGCCGTGCTGACTTGTGCCTGTTTTTTCTTAGCACTCTTCTTAAATTTTGACATATTCGTTAGATTTAATTATACAATCCCATCAGATATATCGAGGATAGGCGGGAGTATATATCTGACGAGTAAGATTAGACATTTAATGTGCTGCTGGCTCTGCTTCGGAAATAACCAAGGGAATTTCTTCTTGGATTTTCTTTTTCATATCCTTCGGTAAATCTTCATACGAATGGCTGTATAATGCTTGAGCCTTTTCTTCCCACAGTTCATTATATGCCGCCTTGATTTCGTTATACGCTTGTAAATACACTTCATACGCCGTTGCTCTATCATTTTGTATGGATACAATCGCACTTCTAGGACTAGAAGGAGCATCTTTCCGCTTTAGCGGATTCATGATGAACTCCTTTGTGGTTTCCCGAAGTAAACCCACATTAGATTCTTCTCCCTCCACCAAAACCTGATTGAGTTTATTGATTTTTACTGATAATACATTCCTCTTATTTATTTCTTCAGGTATCGGAGGGTTTGGATCCCACGGTGGCAATTTGACCATAATGCCCTTTTCTGCATTAATGGTTGTGGTAACAAGGAAAAAAATAAGAAGGAGAAAGGCGATATCCGCCATAGAACCGGCGTTGATTTCCTTTTCTTCCCGTTGTTTCTTTTTCTTAAACATGATGAATGAGTTTTTAATGAACAAATCCATCGGGAGTGTTTCGACTATAATGCTAGATGTAATAAAACAGGAATCGGTTGTGAAGACAAGCCAAATAATTCTCGGAAGAGAACTATTTTTTTACGAAATTTGTAGGAATTAGACATATAGGAAACGATATATGTTGAATTTTTATTTTACAAATCCTACACAAAGGGAAAATCATGAGTCGTTTAGGAAGAGTTTTGGTCGCCATGAGTGGCGGAATTGATAGTACCATGACAGCCGTTCTGTTGCATGAACAAGGCTATGAAGTGGTCGGTATTACCATGAAGACATGGGATTATGCCAATTCGGGTGGAAGCAAGAAAGAAACGGGGTGTTGCTCCCTAGACTCCATCAATGACGCCCGTGAGGTAGCCGTAGGATTGGGCTTCCATCATTTCATTGTGGATATACGGGAAGATTTTGGCGATTATGTCATCGAAAATTTTGTAGATGAATACCTTTCCGGAAGAACGCCCAACCCTTGCGTTTTGTGTAATACACACATCAAGTGGAGTTCCTTGTTGAAGCGAGCCGACCAATTGGGTTGCGAATATATTGCAACAGGGCATTATGCCATCATGAATGAATTGGACGGCCGCAAGTATATTTCTAAGGCGAAGGATTTACAAAAGGATCAATCGTATGTGTTGTGGGGCTTGAGCCAAGAATGCATGCATCGAACCTTGTTCCCTCTAGGAAATTTCACGAAGCCGGAAGTTCGTCAAATGGCCTATGATCGAGGCTATACGGAATTGTCTAAGAAGGGAGAAAGTTATGAAATCTGCTTCGTTCCCGACAATGATTATAGAGGGTTCCTCAAGCGGAGAGTGGATGGTTTGGAAGAACGAGTGGCCGGAGGTGATTTCGTAAACACGGCTGGGGAAGTGGTAGGGCAACATCAAGGATACCCGTTCTATACCATCGGGCAAAGAAAGGGTTTGAATGTCGCTTTTGGTAAGCCCAAGTATGTAACGGAAATCCGTCCAGAAACCAACACGGTTGTTTTGGGCGATGTTGAAGATTTGCTCCGCAATGGTTTGATTGCCGGAAAGATCAATTCTATGAAGTATCCTGAAATCCCGACAGGCTTGGAGGCTACAGTACAAATCCGTTATAATGATCCTGGAACTTTGGGAAAATTAAAGAATTTGGGCGAACAAGTTGAGGTAGAATTCATGTCCAACGTGAAGGGGGTGGCTCCGGGACAATCGGTGGTATTTTATGAAGGAGATGATGTTATCGGTGGAGGAATTATCATGAGCAGTTTGAAATAATCAAAATTAATGAAGCACACAGACATCATCACATCCATCAAAAAAAAGGAATATAAACCAGTATATTTCCTACATGGAGAAGAATCTTTTTTCATCGACCAAATCACAAAAGTATTTGAAGAAAATATTCTGAACGAATCGGAAAAATCCTTCAACTTTACGGTGTTGTATGGAAAAGAAAATGATTTTCGGGCGGTAGGAGATAATGCCGCCCGTTTTCCGATGATGGCTTCCCACCAAGTAATCATTGTAAAGGAGGCTCAAGAAATGAAAACGCTTTCCGAATTGAAGGCTTACATCCAAAAACCCACTCCAACTACCATTTTATTGATTTGCCATAAGCACAAAAAATACGATATGCGTTCTGCCTTCGGGAAAGCCCTCAAAGCGAATGCAGTGGTTTTCGAATCGAAGAAATTATATGACAATGAAATACCGAAATGGGTCTCGAAACATATTGCTTCGATGGGTTATAAAATCGAAGATTCCGCCTTGGATCTTCTCTCGGAACATTTGGGTTCCAATTTATCCAAAATTGCCAATGAATTGGATAAATTATCCATTAATGTAGCGAAGGAAACACTCATTACGCCCAAGTTGATCCAAGAACATATCGGTATCAGTAAGGATTATAATGTTTTTGAATTACAAGAAGCATTGGGGCAAAAAAACGCTTTGAAAACTCATCGCATCATCAACCATTTTGCTTCTAATACTAGAAAATATCCATTGATGATGACCTTGGCATCCTTATATGGTTTTTTCTCCAAACTCTATATTGCAGCGGCTTATGCCCGTTCATCAGACTTGGAAATGGCGAAGGCTTTGGGCTTTACATTTAGAGATCCCAACAAGGCAGCATATGCGGCCCGGTTCCGAGTCGCTAAATTCAAAACGGGTGTGAAGCATTATTCCAAAGACCAAGTCGAAAATGTATTTTCTATCCTAAAAGAATATGATTTAAAATATAAAGGTGTCGGAAATGTGAATACACCAGAAGGTGAATTATTGAAAGAAATGGTGATTCGGATTTTAGCGGCTTAGAAACTATTCCACTCTTCTAGGGTCATGGTGTATGTACAAAGAGTGGTGTAATAGCTTTCCGCTTCACCATAGAAACCATCTTCATAATTATAATAGGCGAAAACAACATATTCTATTCCTTCTTCGAAAGGATAACCGCATAAGGACTCATCGCTGGGTGTGAATATTTCGATAAATTGTTCTTCTGCGGTTTGGAATGTGGCTCGTAAAAGAGAGCCTTCTGTTGTTTCCAAATCTATGAGCAATCCTTTGAATGCTAAATCCGATTCTTCTATATCCAAAAATTCCTCTTCGCAATCGCAGGAGATATTGAGAAAGGAAAAAACAAGCAGACCGAATATGAACAGATAACGATACATATATCAAATGTAATGGATTTTTTATTGCCTTTTGTTTATATTGACTCTCCATTTGACCGAAGGGTTTAAAACAACCAAATAAAACATGAGTCTAAAAGGATATTTTTTACGACATTTCTATACTTATCTCAAAAAATCATATCCCTTCCTTACGGTGATCGTGATCATTGATTTATTACCTCTCGCTGCTGTTTTCTGGTTGGGTTGGTCTGCCATGGATGCCATTTATCTTTATTTTTTAGAAACATTGATTTTATTCGGAATTGCCTTGGCAAAAATGTGGCGGGCAGATTACATTTTGGCATTGCTCAATGAACAAACCCGAAAACTGGTACAAAAAGCAGATTTATCCCAAAGTAAATGGAATGTTTTACGGAAAGTGAAATTACCGAGTATGTCTTGGGCTACCAAAGGAATCAGGGGTTTACTGTATCTCATTTTTTTAATTTTGAATATTCCTTTCTTGCTTATCCAAATGTTGGTGATATCTCTTATTTCTGGTAATGGATTTTCGATTTATGGTTTCTTGGATCACAACGTCGGGCGTATAGATATCGGATTTATTCATTTAAGCCTCTTGCATTTTATTTTATTTTTATTATTTCTAGAACATGTTTATTCTTATTCTTCCAATTATATCAAAAAAGGGGAATATAAAAATACGGGTTTAATTAATGAAGGATTTAATTTTAGTCTTCGAATAGTATTACAACAAGTTATCCTTATTGGATTATTGGCCATGATTGTTTCTTTGGATGCCGGCAAATCAACAATCATATTTTTAATTCTTTTTAAGACATTTTTAGATGTTATCAGCTTTGTATTTAATCGGATTTGGGGAAATTTACAAGGAAAAATGGAAGGACGGAATTTTTTCAAAAAGAAAGAATCGGCAACTTAATTTCTTTTTTATTCGTTATAACAATCCTAACTTTATTTTTTTCATTAAAATTTTACAACAATGAAAAAATCAATATTTTTTTTCGCAATGATTTTCCTTACTGCTTGTCAAAGTAAAAAAATTGCTTCGGGAGAACAAGGGAAAAATGACCATACTAGCATCATAAAAAATTTCCAAAAAGAATTGAATGAGGAATATGCTGATCCTGAAAAATCTCCATTAAAGGAGGAGGATAGAAAAAAATTCGAATCGTTGGATTTTTTTGAGATTGATCCTCAATTCAGAGTGCGGGCAGATTTTATCCGCACACCAGATGAAGAACCCTTCCCGATGGAAACGACCCAAGAACGAACCCCTATTTATGTCAAATATGGTGAAATACATTTCACACTCCGGGAAGAACAATTTAAATTGAATGTTTATCAAAATCCGAAAATGGCGATGATGGAACAGTATAAGAATTTCTTATTTCTTCCTTTCACTGATCTTACCAACGGAGACACGACTTATGGAGGTGGACGTTATATTGAATTATCTATTCCAAAAGGAAAAAAAATTATTGTTGATTTTAACAAAGCGTACAATCCTTATTGTGCCTACAATGAAAAATATGCTTGTCCGATTCCTCCTAGAGAAAATGCACTGGATACAGAAATTACTGCCGGGGTAAAAACTTGGAAAAAGTACAATTAAAATTTAATGGCCGGTATTTATATCCATATTCCTTTTTGCAAGCAAGCATGTCATTATTGCAATTTTCATTTTTCTACCTCCTTACGGATGAAGGAACAAATGCTAGAAGCTATTATAAAAGAATTGGATCTTCAAAAAAATTATTTGGATGGAGAAAAAATAGAAACGATTTATTTGGGTGGAGGCACTCCTTCTTTGTTATCAGCAAAAGAAGTCATGGGATTGTGGGATGCCATCCATCAGCATTATGCAGTAGAGGAAAATTTCGAATTCACATTAGAAGCGAACCCCGATGATTTGAACAAAGAAAAACTCCATGCTTTTTCCAAGCATACACCCATCAATCGTTTGAGTATTGGCATACAATCTTTTTTTGATGCTGATTTAAAATTCATGAATCGGGCACACTCTGCCGATGAAGCAAAACGTTCTATTTCTCAAGCCCAAGCATTTGGTTTCCATGATATTTCTATTGATTTAATTTATGGTTCCCCTACTACAACACATGATATGTGGGACAAAAATTTAGAACGAACTTTTAGTTTAGGCATTCCTCACATTTCTTCTTATTGCATGACCGTAGAACCCGGAACGGCTTTGGATCATTTTGTCAAGAAAGGTCGGGTTGCTGCGGTGGATGAAGAAAAATCAGCTATCCAATTTAAGATGTTGATGGACTCCTCAAAAGACAAGGGATATGAACATTATGAAATATCTAACTTTTCCTTACCTGGCAGATACAGCCGTCATAATACTTCGTATTGGCAAAGAAAAAAATATCTGGGAATTGGTCCTTCTGCACATTCTTTTAATGGACATTCGAGACAATGGAACATTCCCAACAACGCCAAGTATATGAACTCCATTTCAAATGAGAACAAAGTTAATGCAGAAAAAGAAATTCTTTCATCATCAGACAGATATAACGAATACATTATGACATCACTAAGAACCCAATGGGGTGTGGACATTCATCAGTTATCAAAAAAATATAAAAATTATTTTATAGACAAATCTTCTTCTTTTGTTTCATCCAACCACATCCTACAAAAAGAAAGCCACTACCACTTATCCCAAGAAGGAAAACTGATAGCCGACAAAATTGCTATGGAATTATTTTTTATTGAGGAATGATTTATTTCAAAATTGTAAACTTATGTACTGAATGTTGATCTCCTATTTTTAATTGAATGAAATAAATTCCATTTTCCAGAAAACGGAGATCCATTCTTTCATTTTGTTTCCCTT
>JAHDDR010000178.1 GCA_020629255.1 Saprospiraceae bacterium
TGTAAATCTTTGGCAATTCTTTTCCGTTCCATTTCCTGGATTTCCAAAGAATGTTCTAATAATTCCCGTTGGAATTTTTCTTTTTCTTCAGCAATTAATTTTTGTTGTCTTCCCCTATAAAATAAAAATCCCAATAAAGAAGACAACAATAAAGCAACAATAATTCCGATACCCGTTTCTATTCTTCTTTTTTGTTCTGCTATTTTCTTTTCTTTTTCTGCTGTTTTATAAAGGGCTTCCATTTTTGCGATTTCCTTCAATTTTTTATCACCCAATAAACTATCTTTTAAATTATAACTTTGAGTTAGATATTCGTGGGCCTTTTTAGATTCACCTAACTCAACATAACATTTGGAAGCATAATTCAAATTGTATTGCGTTAAATCGGTATAGCCTATTTTTTTTGAAAGGACTAAGCTTCTTTCCAATAAAGAAATAGCATCTTGATATTTTTTTTCTTGGAATTTTAAATTCGATCGATTGGATAAATTTACAGCTAATCCCATCGAGTCTTTTAATATTTCTCTTAATTCTGTAGAAGCATCGTTGTATTCATATGCTTTTTTAAAATTATTCTGAATGGCTGAAATTTCAGATAAATTATTATACACATAAGTCAAACCAACCGTGTCTTTTACCTTCAATCGGATGTCTAAGGTTTTTAAATAATAATCATTGGCTAAAATAGGATCGCCCATTTCTTGGTATAGCATACCTCGATTATCATATGATGTACTTAGGCAAAGAGAATCGCTGGCTCTGATGCATTCTTTTTCAGAACGGATGAGGTAGTTTTCTGATTTTTTAAATTCTTTTTGCTTTTTGGAAAAGATGGCTAACTCATTGCACATGTTGGCAATCGCCAAAGGATCGTCTAAATCTTCTGCAATCTGTAATCCTTTTTGATACGCATCCAATGCCTTGGGATAATCTCCGGTATAATAGGTTTGGATACCTAAAAACCTGTAGAGATCTGAAGCTTCTAAGCGATCATTATCTTTTTGGGCAGCATCAATGGCAATGTTGAGATAATGTATTTTCTCTTCCAGAGAGAAATCGGAGAGATGTTTACGAACAAGCCGTACTTTCTCCTGGTTATCCGCTTGGGATAAGAGGGCATCAAATTCGTTGCTGAATGCGGCTTGGCTCGTCAAGGAAATCTGGGCTATACATAGTAGCCAGAAGACCATCATACATCTTCTATTCATCCGGATTTTGATTGTAGGTAAACTAAATTACAAAAAAAGGTCGTTTTATCCAATATCTAAGTAAAAACACGTAGGAATTTAGGTGGATTTCCCGATATGAACAACTACAATTAAACAGCATCTTTGCTTTGCAATCTAAATCATAAGTAAAAAATACCCTTTGATATTGAAGAAACATTGATTTTGATTGTAGCCTTGTATCATGTGTGCATTATATACAAGGAACCGCCTTCGTGATTTAACGAAGGCGGGTTTTATAAAACGTCAGAATCATGAAAAATATCTTAATTGTCCTATTGTTATCGGTGTCCTATCTTCAAGGGCAGATCACCGAAGATTTCTTTCTTAATTATTCCGTAGAAAAGGTAGAAGAAAACGATCAAAACGAATATGTAGCGACTGTACGGACATTGATTAGGAATGGAGAAGTATCTGATAAAGAATGGGTAGGTAATATTCTCCCGATTTATGAAAAAGGGGTGGAAAAACCTGATAAATTGGGTCGGGTGAATTTTGTAGGAATGGATGAAGGGAATCATATGTTCCAAATGGTTGTGCCTAAAAATGGGATGGGAGAGGAGGTCGTGAAAAAAGGCAAGGGACTTATTCGTTATCCGATAAAAATAACATCAAATGCGGAAGGGAGCCTGGTCTTTGAAATGGCTCGTTTAGGAATAGGCATGTATGATGTATATGGGAAAAAAAACCTGCTGAAAGGAATTTGGGCGTTTGATAAAACGAAAATATCTGCGGATGAATTTTATATTCCTTCTTTATTGGAAGAAATTGTTTTTGTGGCAAAAGCCATGCGGGAACAAATGGAATCCCCACCAGTAAAAGAAGGACGTTTTAAAGGAAAGGATCTTTTTACAGCAATGGAAAATTCTTCTTATTGGGATGTGTTGGCTTTTTTGGTGTATATCCAATTAAAGCCTTACAAATATCAAGGAACGGATTGGAAAGTAAGTGAAATATATGCCACTTGGATAGATGCGGGTTCTCCGGGTTCTGTAGAATTGGAATCAAAAACCATTTATGAACAAGTGAAAAATAAAATGCTGAATGAATGGGGTTTCGATGCTAAAAGAGATTTCGAAATGAATTTCTTAAGGGGTGTTCCTGAAGAGATTTTAAAAGAGATAAGTTCTGAATTCAGATCGGAAGTAGATGGTGCATTGGAAGCCGGTAAAACCGGACAAGCCCATAAATATTATTTGGCTGCCGAAAAAATAGCCCGCTTCATGAAAGATGACGAAGAGTTGGCTTGGGCGGAATATAAACACGGACAAATTCTAGCTAAAGATGAATTGTTGGATCTTGCCATCGAAGCATTTATAATCGCACAGGAAAAATTCAAAGGGAAGAAAAACAATGCAGGTGTATTAATTGTGAATAATGACTTAGGAAACACGTATAATACACAACAAATAAAATCATCCTATAAAAAAGCCATTAAAGTGTTGGAGGATGCCATAGAAATTTCGA
Source organism: Saprospiraceae bacterium (assembly GCA_020629255.1). GTDB lineage: Bacteria > Bacteroidota > Bacteroidia > Chitinophagales > Saprospiraceae > JAHDCE01. The sequence goes on from JAHDDR010000178.1 coordinate 2,694, forward strand.
AAAACCTACCACAGAATGATAAAAACATAGCTCCTGTTATTGCCCTTTTATACAGGAATTTGGGTGATAGTTATAAAGGCCTGAAGAATTATAAAAAAGCATTGGGAATTTATAGAAAAGGAATTTCCTTTACACAAGTAAAAAGCAATATGGGACTGAAAAGGAAAGCCGTTTTGGAAATGAGTATTTCGGAAGTGTATGGGGCAATGGGCGATTCATCCCAACAAAAAGAATACGAGAATAAATCGGTGGCGACTTATTTGGAATACGAAAAGAAAATGAAATCTATTAAAGGATTATAAAAATCAAAGTCATGAAAATCAAATCAATTTTATTTGTTGCGATTATATTTTTGTGTTGTTCATGCTCGGTACAAAAAAAATATACTTCTTTAGAAAAGGAAATGTCTTGGCTAGAAGGAAAATGGATCGGAGTGGGGTATCAGGCAGATGCCATGACCGCACAGACTTGGAGCATAGAATTAAAAGTGGATGTGAAAAATAAAAAATGCAGCATCAATTATCCATCTTTGGAATGCTCGGGTAAATGGGTCTTGAAAAATGGAAATTCGAATGCAGCCACTTTTGTAGAACACATCACAGAAGGAAAAGACAAATGTTTTGATCAAGGAGAATTAATTATTACAAAAGTGGATGAAAACCATTTGAGTTATAGTTTCTTTTATCCGAAGAACCATCAATTGGGAGCTTTTTCTACATTGGTGAAATCAGAATATGCTAAGAAATTAAATAGCAAGAGATTGTAGGATCAGAGTCGTTTTTTGATGGTGAAGGTAAATTCGGTTCCTTCGCCTTCTTTGCCTTTGGAAAGTTGGATTTCTCCTTCGTGGTTTTCGACAATTGATTTGCAAATAGCCAAACCCGCACCTGTTCCAGAGATGGAATCATCGTTGTGTAACCGTTGGAATAAATCGAAAATTTTATTTTTATATTTCAAATCAATACCTATCCCATTATCTTTTATCATGAAAATGTGATGTGAATGATTCGAGGAATAAGATAACTCTATTTTTTTTGTTTTAGAATGATTGTATTTAATTCCATTATCTATAAGATGATAGAATAATTGTTGTATTTGTTGTTTGCTTCCATTTATTTTATTTGGAAAATTATTGGTCCAAATAATTTCAATATCCTTTCGTTTTTTTGATAGGATACTCTTAATGTTTTGGAACAAATCTAGAATCAATATTTCTTGGATTTCAATCTCGCTATTATCGAACCTGAAAAATTCCAGTAAATCATCGAGTTTGTGATCCATTTTTAATGCCCCTTTTAAAATGTATCCGATATAAGTTTTGGTTTCTTCGAGATCGAATTGCCCTTCTTCTATATTGCTCTCAATTAAAGAGGAAAAAGAACCGATATTTCGAACCGGAGTTTTTAGGTCATGAGAGGAAACATACATGAGTTGTTTTAAACGCTTGTGTTTGAATTTTAATTTTTGATTCAATTGTCTCAAATTCCTATCTATAAAATCTTTTTTTCCCATCACGACTACGTGAACTAAGAACAAAATAAAAACACTTAAAGTAAAAATTATTTTGCTGATCTCAGTATCAGGATAATAATAAAAGCAATAAAATAAAATGGAAAAACTGAAAACATAAAAAGAAATCATTTCTATATTGCTTCGATTGATGATGGCAATTCCACTAAAACAAAGAAACAGTCCCATACTATAATCTGGCGAAAAATGATTGAGGTTTACGATCCATAAAATCCAAGAAATCACAATGAAATTCCCTATGTAACAAGGAAGAGCCAAATATTTTCTTATCGTTTTGTTGAAGAATGATGAAAAAAAAAAAAACAACCAATATGCAGAAAGTAAAAGTCTATGGGACATGAAATCAACAGCCCCTTCAGAAAATTCTAGGAGGAACCACCCATATACCGGTAGGAAGACGATTAGCATAACAAACCATATTCTGAACACTAAAACTTCGTAATCCTCTAGTTCGAAATATTTAAGCATTTCCCTTTAATTTATTCTCTTGGTTAAATGTAATACAATTATTGGGTTTCTGCCAATAGAAATGGAAGAATAATAGAACTTCCATATCTTTACCTTATGCAAGGAATTTTAACGGCATCAATATGTGAAATAGCTCAAAACATTCGAGAGCAGAAATGGACCAGTTCCGAAGTCGTCCAAGCATTTGTTGAACGGATGAAAATAATAAATCCCAAAATTAATGCCATCGTTTTTCCTTTATTCGGTGAAGCCATAGAATTAGCAAAAGTAAGGGACGAAGAATTAACCAATGGAATAATTCGAGGAGAATTGCATGGCGTTCCTTTAACGATAAAAGAATGTTTGGATTTAATAGGAACACCTTCCACTTTTGGATTAAAAAGAAGGGCAAAAGATTTCCCCAAAAAAAACGATCCTTACGTTCAAAAATTATTGGATGAAGGAGCCATCATCTTGGGAAAAACCAATGTGTCCCAATTGGTTGCCTATTTGGAATCAGATAACCCATTGTATGGAAGAACAAAAAATCCCTTGCATCCCGATTTTACATGTGGAGGAAGCAGTGGCGGAGAAGGAGCCATTATTTCTGCCTTCGGTTCTCCTGCAGGTTTAGGAACAGACTCCGGGGGAAGCGTTAGAATACCTGCTGCCTTTTGTGGCATCATGGCATTAAAACCCACCATGCAACGCAATTATGATTTTTCTAGATTTTTGGATGACAAGGAATTTATATTTGATAATATTTCATCCGTGACCGGAATTTTGGGAAGACATGTAGAAGATTTAGATGTATTAGGGAGAATAATTGGAAGCATACCCAATCCCATGATACGTGCAGTACAAGATTTTCCCGATTATAAAAAAATAAATGAACACGAAATAAGGGTCGGTTATTATTTATCGGATGGCTTGTTCGATTCTTCTAAAATGATCCAAGATGGAATATTAAAAGCTGTGGGCGTTTTGGAATCACAAGGCATCATGTGCAAGGAAATAAAACCCTTTCAACCTAAAACCGCAGAATATCTCCATACCAGAATATTTTCATTTAATCAATCCGAATTATTTTTAAATAATTTAAAAAAAGATACACCCGCAAAACAAATAGCAGCTTTGGTATTTCTAATGAAAATGCCTCCTTTTTTAATTCATTCCCTCGGAAAAATATTAGGATTATTTGGGCAGGAAAATCTAAAACGATTAAGCCAGCACTTTGGAGGGAAAGGAAGAGAAGAATGGCAGAAACTAATTCAAGAAAGAAAAAAATATGTGAACTATTGTTTAGATAAAATGAAATACGAAAGAATTAATGTGATATTGAGCCCGGTAAATGCATTGCCGGGTTATTTACATGATTCTTCTTCTGATTTAGGTTCTGCTGGTACTTATACTTTAGTACATAATGTAACCGGATTTCCCGCCGGTGTTCTTACTATTGGAAATATAAAAAAAGAAAACATTGCACCCAGAAAAAAAACAATAGAACATTCAATTCGAGTCGCTCATAAAATAGAAAAACAAAGTGAAGGCTTACCCATTTCTGTTCAAGTAGCTGCTCCTCATTGGCAAGAAGATTTAGTGCTAAAAGTAATGGATGTTTTGAAAAAAAATATCAACTGACTCTTCGTTTTTTAAACTCAAATATTAGGCTGAAAAAAATATACAAGAACCCCAAATAACAGAGGCGAACCAATATTTGTTTTCATTTAATATATTAAGTATATTTAAGTGTGATTATAGACCTATTTTAAGCATTCCCCTAGAACGATGCAATCTTATTTAATGGTCTTTAATAGACCAAAACCAAAAAAATCATAAAATGAAAAATGTAGTAATTATTTTATTTGCGGTCTTAGAAGCTGTTTGAATTTAACAATTAGAATTTGTTATGCCCTTTTTCCAGTTGCTTTTCGTTCTGAAAATGCTCATTTAGCTACGGCTAAACTCCGCTTTTCATGCCTCAATCAACAGAAAAATGGACGATAACATTTTTCAAATGCCAAATTCAAACAGCTTCTTAATGACAGCACAATTAATCGGACAAGAATTAACAGCCGATGAACGTCTCACCATTACACAAGTCAATCGACCTTATATTGGTGTTTTTGCCTTTGGTTATTAAGGCGTGCCTACTCCGGGGTATCCACCACAATTCCAACTCAATAATTATGGCGGCGTACCGGGGTCCGTTTTGGCTACTGCCGATAGGAGCTTACATTTATACCTTATTTGTAGACGGGGAACAAGCGGAATCCAAGAAAATGATTTTAATGAAATAGCAGCCTTATCAAATACCTCTGATAAAATTAATTTCATCAGAGGTATCTTTCTTTTTAGAGCATGTTTAAAATTGGCTTTTGGAGATAGAAACAGTAATTATTTTAATTAGACGAGGCACAAAAAACGGAGTTTAGCCGTAGTTAAATGAGTATTTTTCGCTCTTACTAGCCCCAACTTAAATCCCTTAGGGAAAATAAAAAATTAAATTAAAATCAATTCAAGCGATTTTTCTATTTATGAATTACTGCCCATTTTCTTCTTCTCTAATATCAAAATAATTATTCTTGAATAAATAAGAAAAAACAATCCCCCAAAATATTCCGACGAATAAATAAATAGTCATTAATCTTGTCGAATTAATATCCCAAAATAAACTAAGTATGAATCCGGTAATTAAATGGATGGTAATGATTGTCGTCATAATCATTTTGCTATGGCTTTTTTCTTTATCAGCTTCTTCTTCCTTTTTGAATAACCAACCAAATAGAATGCTGTGTTTGATGCTAAATATCAAGGAGTAGAATTTTTGTGGAATAGCAATGCTAAGCAAAGGGATAAGGATGTAAATCATCTTCGCTTCTTTTCCAATAAGAAGGGGCATTGTGAAACTAGAAATGACGCAAATAATAGCAACGATAATGAGTTTCGTTAAGATAAAACTTCTTAATTCTTTAAATTCACTCATGAAAAATTGTTTTGGGTTACTTCAAACTCAAATCTCGTACCGAAAAATAAAAAATAGAACCGAAGCCAATGGCAAGCATCGCATGGAAGGGTACGAAACCTTTATACCCATAAAATAAACCCATCACCAAAGCGAAAATAAAATAAATAGACATTAACCCCTCGGCAATGATGACCCAATTTAATGTAAAACCCAAGTATTTTTTTCGCTTCAAAGAATCTTTAAAATCCTTGATGTTGAATTTTGGTGTTCTGACAAAAGGAGATTTTTTTCCTCGTAACCCTTGTACCACAGCAATGGAATTGTGTAGAGAAAGTCCCATGGACAAAGCTAGAAAAATAGGAAATAAAATAATAAATTTAAATAAAATCAAACCCAGTGGTTTTTCTATTTCTGCTCGTCGGTTACCGACAAAAAACACTAGAGCAATAATTAAAAAACCGAGTTGGAAAATTGTGAAATACGTCATATTCAATTCGGTGCGGGGCAGTAATAACATCAAAGGAACACTAATCATTCCCGAAAGGAAAATAGATAAAAATACACTGCTCGATAATAAATGCCCGATGCCATGAAATTTCTGTAAAAAAGATAAATCCGATTTTAAAATAGTCGGAATTAATTTACGGGCAGATTCGGCACCTCCTTTTTGCCACCTGAATTGTTGCGATTTCAGACCGTTCATTTCCGCTGGTAATTCTGCCGGAGAACCGATGCGTTCCAAGAAAACAATTTTATATCCCTTTAATTGTGTACGGTAACTTAAATCCAAATCTTCAGTCAAGGTATCCGCTTCCCAGCCACCGGCATCCTCGATGGCCTGCTTCCGCCATACACCCGCCGTTCCATTGAATTGCAATAAACATCCCGCGGCCCGTCGACCCAATTGTTCAATCGTAAAATGAACGTTGAGTTGAATGGCTTGTAAACGAGTAAGCAAAGAATAATTCTGATTGATGTGTTCCCAGCGAGTCTGTACCACACCCACTTTAGGATCATTGAAATGAGGAATGGTACGTCTTAAAAAATCTTTACGGGGTAAAAAATCAGCATCGAAAATAGCAATGAATTCTCCTGCCGCTTTGGGTGTGGCTTCTTTTAATGCTCCGGCTTTGTAGCCGGTTCTAATGTCACGTGTAATATGTTCGATATGAAAACCCTTCGCTTTATATTCTTCTACTTTTCTTTTACATATACTAACCGTTTCATCTAAAGAATCGTCTAGTACATGTATTTCAAATTTATTTTTCGGATAATCCAATTGAACAATATTGTCAATTAATCTTTCCGCTACATATAATTCATTAAATAAAGGCAATTGTATCGTGACAAAAGGCAAATCATTTTCTTCGGATGCGAATTTTTCGTGTTCCTTTTTATATTTTTTTACATTTTTAGAATAATGATAAAGGAGGTTCAATTGTAAAAGACAATACAAAATGATATAAGTAAAAGCAGAAAAATAAATACACAATAATATGAAGCAAATATTATCTATCATTCCTTATAAATATTTGAAAATAGTCCACAATATTTTTTGTCCGGCACCAATCGTTCCCTTAATCGTTCCCGACACTTTCGAAAAACCTATCCTTACCCGATAGGTCACCGGAATTTCGGTACATTTCATTTTTTGTTTGGCAGCCTT
>JAHDDR010000179.1 GCA_020629255.1 Saprospiraceae bacterium
CATAAAAAACTATTCGTAATAAAGTTTAATCCTACATAAAAAAAACGCTCGGAATTTTCCGAGCGTATTTTTTATGTAGGATTAAGGCCGAGAAGGAGTAGGTTTCTTCTTTCTCTTTGTCTTGAACAATTCCTTAATATCTTTTTCCTTCATGAAATTGCATTCCTTGAATGTAGCGGTTGTGAATTTCTTCACTCCCTGATAATCTCCGCCACGTTTATCTGTATATTTTTTCAATAATCTTCGGAGATATTTCAGGTACAATTCCTTAATGCTCTGATTGAATTGCTCATTACCGAAAATTTTCATGTAAGAAGCAAACACCTTGTGCATATCAAACCATGTGGAATAATCCGTTTCTTCCAAATTCTCCATCAAAACCCTGATATAAACCAAAATAGATTGACGAATGGCTTCATTGTTTTCCGAAAGCCCTTCATGCGATTCATGATAACGCTTCACAACGGCCATCACCTCTTCATTGATGTACCCTTTATTATGAACCACTTTTAAAGTATCATACAAGGCCTTGATTTCATCTTCAATATCAATATCCAATAATTCCATGAACCTTCTATCGGCATCCATATTTAAAGCCGGAACCTTGTTTTCGTGCATGTTAAGAAGGAAATCAAAATATTGACTATTGAAATTCGGATTGTTCTTGCGCTCATCATTTAGTACATCTCCTAAAGCTTTTTCATACTCCTTATTCAATTCCATGAAATTCAAAAATAAACCTAGAAGGTAGGTATGTTCTGCTGTACCCTTCATTTTCTCATCCACTAAAACAGAACCATAAGGAGGATAGATGGAAGCATTGTTCAAATTGTTACTGATTCTATACATCAAGAAATCCTTCAGCGATCCAAATATGATTTTTAACTCCGGAGCATTGCCCGGAAATTCGGTAGAAAGGTAATTATACGACTTGAATTGTCTTTTATATCGGAGATAAGATGATTTACGATTCAAAATATCCCTCAATTCAGATAATTTTTGATTCTGAAGCCACCATTTTACCCGCTTGTTCTGTATATCCTTCAAAATATTAGTGATCCATATATCACTACTCAATGAAAACCCTACTTGGATAGACTGTCCAATCCTATTCTTCAAAATATCAAAATTCGGAGAATTACAAATGAACAAAAGAATGTTCCGGAAATGATCCTGAGATTGGACATATTTATAATTGGCATCTAATTGTCCTCTAAGTATGGTAAACCCTAGAGCCTTAGGAAGATACAAGCCAGCAAAATCATCATTTAATAACTGTTCTTCCAAAGCTCTTAATTGCAAAGGCTCAGCTTCGGCCACTGCATTATATAATTCTTCTATGGCGGGTTCGAAATATTCTTGCAAAGCCTTGTAATCTTCTTCTTCTTCAGTATCAATGAAAGTAGCAAATTGCTCCGATCCTTGTATTGCTTCAGCAATTTTTCCTAAATGTTCCTTATATGCTTCATTTAATTCAGCCATAACTTTTATTTCTTTTAAATGATAGTCCATAGTTGGAACCCTATGCTCTTTTTTTAAAGAGTCGGTCAATGACCGAAAGTAGTACCCAACTATGGACTATAAATGTTAATCGATAAAATACGAGGCAAATGTAAGCTTTTTCTAGTTGATAATACAATTTATTAGGGCAAATTGCATCGAATCTTGGTAAAGAGTATACTTATTACCCTTTTCTTTTTTAGAAAATCAGTATGAAATTTTGTTAATCTCAGCCACTTGAAACACAGATATATATAAATTATCAGAATTAGGAATGGTTTTTGGAATGTAGAGTCTAACACAATTTATCTTTTTGAATACTAATACTATTGAATGATGAAACTAATACCAAACTACTCTGCATTACTATATCTAATAGTAGCATTGGCTTTTACATCTTGTCAAGACGATCCGGTCTCTTCCTTTTCAAATAACAATAATAATGCAACCGTTTACACTGGGGTTGATGGTGAATTGAAAACTACCCTTGAACAAGCAGCAGGGAATTCGATGGGAATGGATTTTTTCTATCTCCCAGAGAGTCATGAATTAGATCTGATTCCACAAGATCCGAATAACCCATTGTCGAATGTAAAAATAGAATTGGGTAAGAAATTATTTTACGAAACAGGCTTGGCGATTAATCCAAGTAAACCAGAAGGAGAAGGAACCTACTCTTGTGCCTCTTGCCATGTTCCTGGTTCTTGTTTTCAAGCCGGAATCAGGCAAGGTTTAGGAGAAGGGGGTTCTGGTTTTGGTTTTGCTGGCGAAGGACGTTTGCCGAATCAGAATTATGATGTTTCTGAAATTGATTTGCAACCCATCCGTACTCCATCTGCCATTCATGGTGCTTATAACCGCACTTCTTTATGGAATGGTCAGTTCGGTGCGGTAGGAGCCAACGAGGGAACTGAAGCCAGTTGGACAGAGGATACACCAAAAGAAACCAACCATCTAGGATATCATGGTTTGGAAATTCAAGCGATTGCAGGACTTAAAGTTCATAGAATGGATGTGGATATGGACTTAGTAGAAGGTTCTTATTACCAAGAATTATTTGATATTGCTTTTGCTGAATTTCCCAAAGAAGAAAGATATACAAGAGAAACAGCAGGTTTGGCAATTGCTGCTTACGAAAGAACCCTGTTAGCGAATAAATCTCCATTCCAAAAATGGATAAGGGGTGATGTGGAAGCCATGACTTCCCGACAAAAAGAAGGAGCAATGATTTTCTTCGGAAAAGCCAATTGTAACAATTGTCATACTGGACCTGCCCTCAATTCGGAGAGTTTCCATGCTATGGGTATGAATGATTTGGATGGAGATGGTGTTTATGGCGATTTCCCTGACTTCGAAGCCACCCAAAAAGGGCGAGGTGGATTTACAGGAAATTCTGTAGATGACTATAAATTCAAAACACCTCAATTATATGGGCTTAAAGCGATGAAATTCTTCGGTCATGGAGCTTCTTTCACCTCTGTAAGAGATGTCATTGAATATAAGAATAATGGAGTTGCTGAAAATTCGATTGTTCCTGCTTCTCAATTGGCGGGGGGCTTCCAACCCTTGGGTTTGACGGATTTGGAAGTGGATGCTCTAACCGATTTTGTAGAGAATGCCTTAGATGATAGTGGCTTTGAACGATATATTCCAACTACGGTCGCCTCTGGAAATTGCTTCCCGAATAACGATACGCAATCCCAGGTAGAAATGGGTTGTAACTAATAGGAAATTAAAATCGAAACCTGTGTAAATAGCTAATTTACACAGGTTTCCACTTTATTTATTCGATTTCCTGTATCTTTGTATCTGAAAACTAAACATTACTATGCTACGGAATTGGACGACGATGCTATATTCTACCCTCATGATTATAGGGAGCATTACTTCCAGAGGATGTGAGGAGAAAGCTGCAAATGTTCCTGAAGTAACGAAGGAAGAGATAGTTGCCTCTTATCTAGATGAGGAACTCAATGATGTGCTGGTCGCCAATAGTAATGGACTAGGCTTGGACTATTTCACCTTGCCAGATGATCATGATTATAATTCCATCCCACAAGATCCTAAAAATCCCATCAATTCATTTAAAGTATTATTAGGTAAAAAATTATTCTGCGAACCCGCCTTGGCTATTTCCCCTAAACAGGAAAAAAGCAAACATACCTATTCCTGTGCCTCTTGTCATATACCTAAGGCGGGTTTCGGTGCAGCCGTAATTCAAGGAATTGGAGAGGGAGGACAAGGCTTTGGTGAAATGGGAGAAAGAAGAACATTAAATCCTTCTTATTTGGAAGATGAAATTGATGTTCAACCCATTCGTACTCCTTCTATCATTAATGGAGCCTACAATCGAACGTCCATTTGGAACGGACAATTTGGAGCCGTAGGTCCGAATGAAGGAACAGAACACAATTGGAAAGATGGCAAACCTACCTTTTTCAATCGACTGGGTTTTGAAGGTTTGGAAACACAGGCCATTGCCGGTATGGACGTTCATCGGATGAAAGTGGATGAAGAGTTCATTCGTTCCAATTATTATAAAGATTGGTTTGATTTGGCATTTCCGGATATTCCGGAGAAAGAAAGATATACAGAGATCAACGCTGGCTTAGCGATTGCTGCTTTTGAAAGAACCATCATACCGGATGAAGCTCCTTTCCAAAAATATTTGAAGGGTGATAAAACGGCTATAACAGCACAACAGAAAAAAGGTGCAATGTTATTTTTTGGTAAGGCGAAATGTAATTCTTGCCACGATGGAAAAGCTCTGAATTCTGAGGAATTTTTCGCTTTGGGAATGCCCGATTTTTCCGAAGACATGGAGGGGGTTCTCATCAACAAAGAAAAAGATTTTGAAAAATCCAAAAAGGGCAGGGGAGCTTTCACATTAAAAGAAGAAGATAATTTTAAGTTTAAGACACCACAGCTTTATGGTCTGAAAAACATGAGGTTCTATGGACATGGCGGATCTTTTACTTCCATTCGAGATATCATAAGTTATAAAAATGAAGGAGTAGCTGTCAATAAAAATGTACCGGAAAGCCAGATTACAGAATTATTCCAACCACTTGGGTTAACGGAACAAGAAATTGATGAACTGACCGACTTCGTAGAAAATGCCCTTGACGATCCTTTACTTGATCGTTTCACTCCAAAAGATGTAGCATCCGGTTTTTGTTTTCCAAATAATGACGATCTTTCTAAAGCAGATATGGATTGTCAATAATTATTCATTTCTATCTTCTATATTCGTTGTATGGAATATTCGGAAGAGGCCATACAAAATTTAAGGCGGCTTTGGGTTTCGGCTGATGCCCAACAAGTCAAGCTGGCCATTGCAATGAGTAAGGATGCTATGCTCATCCATGAACATTTAATGCCAGAATGTACGCTCGCCAAAGAATTCCATCCCAATCTTACTACCCGTTTGGATATTGAGGATTTTCTCAACCAGATGGTATATGGTATTGAATTGAGGAATTGGCGGGAACGGGTTAAATTTTTCCAGCCGCCACATCAAGTATTTTTATACAATAAATACAAAGACGATTTTTATTTATTCGAACCTTATTTTCTTTCCCAACCTCATTTATATGACATCTTGAAAGAAACGGCGATCCATTGTAGTTATAGTTGGGGCATGGAAGAGAAATTAAAAGTGGGTTTAGAACTTTGGGATGTAATCATAGAGAAAGAACCGGAGATAGGTGACCATTATTTTTTCCTAGGGCGTTGCCATCACTACATTTATAGTTTGGATCATGAATATGATTCAAAACTAGCCATAAAAGCCTACCGAAAAGCGATGAGAATGAAAACGAGTTATCGAGGGCAAATCAAAAAGGAATTGGAATTGTTGGTCATCTAATTTTTAAAAAATGAAAGAAAACATAAAATATTCGATAATTATTATTTGTTCTTTTTGCTTGTCTATTTTTGGTTCATTCGAATCCCGGAATTTACTTGGGTTATCAATTGAAAACGAAATAATTAAGAATATTTATTTTTATGGATGGTGGGTAATTCCTTCTATTATCATTACAGGTATTCTATTTTCTTTTTCGAAAATATGTTATTCATTAGGACTCTCTCAAGGATTTTTAAAAGGATTATTTTGGGGATTTATTTTTGCCTTGCCTATGATTATAGGATACACGTTCATCGGAGAATTAAAAGAAAATTATTTACATGTCGTTATTAAATCTTTAAAAGCTGGATTTTTTGAAGAATTTTTATTCCGTGGATTTTTATTCGGTTTATTATTCCGAAAATTAAAATGGGGATTTTTTTCATCGGCTGCTTTAGGAGCATTTATTTTTGGTTGTCTTCATATTTACCAAGGAAATAGTGCCATGCAATCTTTGGGAATATTCATGGTTACAGCAATGGGAGCGCTTTGGTTCGCTTGGTTGTATATTGAATGGGAATCAAATTTATGGTTGCCGATTTTTTTACATTTTTTTATGAATCTAGCTTGGGGTCTTTTCAGTGTTTCAGATAGTGGTGCTTTGGGAGGATATTCTTCCAATATTTTTAGAGTGTCCACTATTTTAATTTCTGTAATGGCAACACTTTATTTTTGTAAAAAAAGAAATCGTTTCTTTATTCCTCCTCAAAATTTTTGGAAACAAATTTGAATGAAAAAGTAAATAGTCCATCATCCCTTTTCGACAATGGACTATTTAACTATGGACAAAAAATCTAAATCGTCAAACTCGTCCGACCTCTCTTGACAAACTGACCGTAACCCGGTTTTAATTTACATTTTCCTTTTTCAATTCCGACTTTTCCTCTTAATAAAACCGTTTCGGTTTTTCCTTTTACTTTAAAGCCTTCATAGCTCGAATAATCCGCATTCATGTGATGCGTTTCTACAGATAATGTATGTTCTGTTTCTGGGTTGAAAATAACGATATCTGCATCTGCACCGATAGAAATGGTTCCTTTTTTCGGATACATTCCAAATATTTTCGCCGCATTGGTTGAAGTAACTTCAACAAATTTATTCAAGGAAATTTTTCCTTTGGCAACTCCTTCTGAATAGGTCAACTCCATACGATGTTCGATAGCAGGATGACCGTTCGGAATTTTTGAAAAATCATCTTTACCCATTTGTTTTTGTTTCCAAGTAAAGGGACAATGATCCGTTCCGACGACCTGCACCAAACCTTGATTAATACCCGACCATAAAGCTACTTGATCTTTCTTTTCTCGAAGGGGAGGACTCATGACCCATTTGGCACCATCTTCTCTTTCGTATAAAGAAGCATCCAAGACTAAATATTGAGAGCAAGTCTCCACAAATACTTTTTGATTTCTAAGCGTTGCTTTACGAACAGCATTCAATGCTCCTTCACATGTCATGTGCACAATGTAGCCCGGGCAACCCGTATAATGTAACATGTCAGCAAAACGTCCGGATGCCTCGGCTTCTGTTACCTCTGGCTGAGATAAATAATGATACAAAGGAGTCATGTTTCCCTTTGCTCTATTTTTGGCAATTAGGGAATCGATCATATCTCCATTGGTGGCATGTACGGTAACTAAACCTCCATTTTCTTTCACGATTTTCATCAGTTGGACCATTTGTCCATCATCAATCATCAAAGCACCTTTATAGGCCATGAACGTTTTGAAAGAGGTAATACCTTCTTCCTTGATCATTTTCACGACTTCTTTGGCAGTCTTATCATTAAAATCAGTTACAGCCATGTGGTAGGAATAATCTCCGATGGCTTTTCCCGATTTTTTCTGCCAAGTTTTCAAGGCAGAACGAAGGGTCTTTCCTTGCGTTTGTAGAATGAAATCTATCACCATAGTCGTACCTCCGAACATAGCAGCCCGGGTTCCGTTTTCATAATCATCACTAGAATAGGTTCCCATAAAAGGCATATCCAAATGAACATGCGGATCGATCCCGCCCGGAAAAACCAATTTCCCGGTTGCATCTATGGTACGTCGGGCTTTGATGGGCAAATCTTTTCCTATCGCCACAATTTTTTCTCCCTTGATAAATACATCGGCAATATAATCCGATTCTGCTGTAACAACTCTTCCGTTTTTAATTAAAATTGACATATTATTTAGTATTGAATGTTCTTAATGTAGTTGTCTTTTTCCTTTCATCATTAGGATATAAATAATGAAAGATGTAATGAAGCCGGTGAACCAAGATAAATTATATAAGGGTTCTAATGCCGGAACAAAGTAACCAATAATGGCGACAAAAACACCAACGATTAATGCAACAATTGCAGCCGGATTGAAACCTCCCGAATAAAAGAAAATGCCATCTTTTTTATATAATTCTCCGAGTGGGATTTCTGTTTTTCTAATGATATAATAATCAGCTAACATGATGCCCAAAACCGGACCTAATAAACCGGAAATGAATATCAAAATACTACTGATGGAATCCATGAGCCACCAAGGGCAAATTAAGATTCCAATAATTCCGGTAATGACCCCTCCTCCTCTAAAGGAAATGTTTTTAGGCGATAAATTAGAAAATGCATTGGAAGGTGCTATCACATTGGCTGCGATATTGGTACTCAAAGTAGCAATTAATAAAAAGAGTTGAGCAATGACAACCACAACCGGATTAGAAAACTTAGCGAGCAGTGAAACGGGATCCCAGGGGGCGTCGTTGGCAATGAGGATGTCCTCAAAATTGATCAAGGCAGCACAGGTTACGAAAATTCCTACAAAGGAATAAAGCATCATGGTACCTGGCAAACCAATAAATTGACCCGCCATTTGTGCTTTTTGGGTAGCAGCAAAGCGGGTAATATCAGCAATGCTTAATGACATGGTTGCCCAAAATCCGACCATGATGGTGAGCCAAAGGATATAAGACCAAATTTTAGAACCCATTCCATTTGCATTATTTTGCTGCACTGTGGCATTGGCTTGGGAAGAAACCATATAATCATTTCCATTTTTCTTCCTCAATTGGATTTTAATATCAGGTTGGTCAAGGGAAGTCGTTACTGGAATGGCAGTATTGGAATAAGGAGACCATGCTCCTTCATTTCCATTTTGTATGATTCGATATTCTTCTGCTTTGGCTCGACCTTCTTTATCTTTTATAGAATGCATTTGTAAGAATGTCTGTCCGTTTTCTTCATATAATTCTGCACTAGGTTTTGCTAGTTGTTGACTTTGCTTCAGGACAATACCAAAGCCACCGGCTTGGTTCCAACCCCAACCAATCAGAAACAAACCTATCGCAATCAGAATCGGAGCCGAATATTCCTCCAACCATTTGATGCTTTCCGTTCCTTTCCAAATAAAAAACATGTTGATGAGCCAAAACAAACCGAAGCCTACGAATTTACCAAAAGTTAATTCTGTTCCGACCGTTCCTCCGGTAATCGCTTGGTAAATGGCATAAATCGCTAAGCCACCAATCCAAGTTTGGATGCCGAACCATCCACAAGCGACAATGCCCCGTACAACAGAGGCTATATGGATTCCATGTATGCCAAAAGATGATCGCCCAATAACGGGAAAAGGAATGCCATATTTTACCCCAGCATGTCCATTCAGTACCATCGGTATAGTAATGATGAGATTGGCCAATCCAATAATAATGAGGGCTTCCAACCAAGACATTCCACCCACAATCATATAAGAGGCAAGAAGATAGGTGGGAATACAAACGGCCATTCCTACCCAAAGGGCCGCCAAGTGCCACATGCTCCATGTCCGTTTACCTTTGGGAACGGGAGCTAGGTCTTCACTATATAAGTCGGAATGGGAAAGGTCTTCGTTGAGTTCGATGATTTCT
>JAHDDR010000008.1:0-30362 GCA_020629255.1 Saprospiraceae bacterium
TGGAAGCCTTAGATTTAGCCGGTCTACCACGCCTCTTCGGTGCAGCAGGCTTAGCCGACGAAGCCTTTACCTTTGTAGTTTTTTTAGGTTCTGGTTTAACTTTTTTCAAATCATCTCTGAGTTTTTTTAAAGTTTCCCTTATTGCCGCTTTTTGATAATCGAGCTTTTTAAGCTCAGATTTATAATGCTCTATGAGACTTTTTAATTCATTCTTTGTCATTTTAAAATGCCGATTTTGATGATAAAATAAAATAAATCGTAACAAATATATTTTTTTAAATTAATAATGTCAAAAAAACTACTTTTAATTAAGCAATATTTCTTCTAATTTTAATAAAAAAGAGGTTTTTCATGTATTTTAATTAAAAAAATACTTCTTCTATTAATTCAGATTTTAGTAGTTATCATAAAATACCCCCTTTAATTTTTAAGGATACTCTATATTAAATATTGAAAAATTAAATTAATACTACAAACTTACTAGATAAAAATTTGAGGTTTCTAAATTTTCCTTCTGAAATGGGTTCCCCATTATTTTGATGTAAAAATTTATTACGGATTCCAAATCTTTTTTTGCAGAGAGTTTCTAGATATTTATTACTCCATCGAATACAAAAATACTCAAACCAGACAGAATGATTTCTTTAAAAATTGAATTATCTAAATTATTAAATGATACTCCAAGATCTCCTCCCTTTGCCTTTATGTCAATTTTATTCAAACCGATATTATTTCTTCCACAAACAATAGCTGCTGCAGTAACTCCTGTTCCACAAGACAATGTTTCATTTTCTACTCCTCTTTCGTATGTAGCAATAAGTAGACCATTTTTAGTAATTTCGACAAAATTCACATTAATCCCTTTTTTTTGAAAATCAGAATTATTTCTAATTTTTTTTCCTTCTTTATAAATATCTACAACAGAAAGATCTTTTACAAATTTGACATAATGAGGAGATCCTGTATTTAAAACCCAATCATTCCCGTATTTATTTAATGATTGTACATCACCCATATTTAAATGTACCATGTTATTTTCAATTCTTGCATGATGTTCTCCATCTATAGCCCAAAAATGGGCTTTGATCTTAATTATATTTATTTTTTTTGCAAAAGCAACAATACACCTTCCTCCATTACCACACATAGATCCTTCCTTTCCATCAGCATTAAAGTATTTCATACTAAAATCAAAGCCTTTTTTATTTTGAAGGAGAATCAATCCATCTGCACCAATGCCAAATTTTCTATGACAAAGTTTTTCTATAAGTGCATTATTTTCCATAGGGAATTTTCCATCCCTATCATCGATAATAATAAAATCATTACCGGTTCCTTGATATTTGTTGAATGCTATTTCCATTATTTTTTATGATGTTCTGTGCTATCCATTGGCGAAATTATAGTCTCTTGATTTTTTATGAAATCTGGATCTATTTCTCGTGTAGATGCCAAATAAAAACTTAAAGCCAATAAACTAATTATGGCAAATAAACCGATGAATGATGTTTTCCAACCAAAAACATTACCAACATACTCCCCTTCAAAAGGATCTTGGAAGAGGATATTTCTTTTTTTCTTTTTTTCCATAATTTGATTTTAAACAAAATTACACAACTAAGTCCAAGATTATAATGTTCTTTTAACAGAAATTTATGCCAGAACAATTTGAAACTCATCATTAATATCAATATTTTGCCTATTTCATTCATCATAATAAACAGATTGGAGCATGAAAAAGATAATTCCCAACATTTTACTTAGTGTATTTAGTGCTTTAATAGCCATTTTCATTTATTCTAATTTTTTTGAAAATGAACGGGTCATCGTAGAAAAAGATTTACCCACCAAGTATACAAACTTTGCAGAATCATCCAAATCTGAAAAATATGTAGTTGCTGCTCCTACCGATTTTGTTACTGCTGCGAATAAAGTAACCTCTTCTGTTGTACACATTAAATCCCTCACAAAATCTTATGATTGGTGGGGAGGATCAAATTATGCTTCCTCTTCCGGCTCGGGGGTTATTGTTTCTGATGATGGTTATATCGTTACAAATAATCATGTTGTTGAAGGAGCTTCCGAGTTAGAAGTTACATTAAATGATAAAAGAACTTTTCCCGCCCGATTAATCGGAACAGATCCCACCACAGATTTAGCATTATTAAAAGTGGATCAAAAATCATTACCTACTTTAAAATTCGCCGATTCGGATAAGGCTCGAATTGGAGAATGGGTGCTTGCCGTTGGGAATCCTTTTTCTTTGACATCTACAGTGACTGCCGGAATTATTAGTGCAAAGGGACGGAATATCGAAATTCTGGAAGATACTTATGCCATCGAATCATTCATCCAAACAGATGCTGCTGTTAATCCGGGTAATTCCGGAGGAGCATTGGTTAACACCAACGGCGATTTAGTCGGCATCAATACAGCTATCATTACCAAATCGGGGAGATATGAAGGTTATTCTTTTGCCGTTCCCGCTAATTTGGTTCGTAAGGTTGTATCGGATTTAAGAGAATTCGGAAAGGTTCAACGAGGGCTTCTGAATGTAAGGATTGAAGATGTGAATGCAACAATGGTTGAAGAATTAGGATTACCTTCTATGGAAGGCATCTATATCCGGTTGGTGATGCCTGGAGGAGCTGCAGATGAAGCTGATATGAAAAACGGGGATGTAATTGTTGGCATTAATGATAAAAAAGTAAAATCCATTCCTGAATTACAAGAAATTATTGGTCGGTTTAGACCCGGCGATAAAATATCATTATCCTACATTCGTGATGGAAAAAATAACAAAACGAATATTGTTTTAAAAGATAAATTCGGTTCGACAGAAATTGCATCGAATAGTGCATCTGAAAATTCCGAAATGCGAAATTTGGGTGTAGAGTTACGAAACTTAACCAAAGATGAAAAATCAAGAATCAAATCGAATGGTGTGAAAGTCGTTTCCATTATGAGAAATAGTAAAATTGACAGAACGAATATGGAACCAGGTTATGTCATTACTAAAGTGAATGAAAAATCCATTAAATCTGTAGAGGAATTCATTACTACGATGAAATCTATAAAAAAAGGAACAAAAGTGATGTTGGAAGGTTTCTATGAAGATTATCCAGATGAATATTTTTATGCTTTCAGTAGATAGATGATAAAACGCCCCTATATTATTATCCCGAATTTTGGAAAGACCAAAATTCGGGATTTTTTTAAAATTATATTTTTTAGGATTCTAATTCTACAATAAGATCATCCTGTTCTACCATCGTTTTTTCTGCCAAATGGATTTTGGCAACTTTACCTTTGATGGGAGAAGTGATCGTACTTTCCATTTTCATGGCTTCGATAAGGAACAAAGGTGTATTCACTTCGACTTTATCGCCTTCTTTTACCAATATTTTTGTTAAACTCCCCTGAAGCGGAGCACCAATATCTGTTTCTTTGGATACTTTGATATGCTCTACTTTTTCAATAGCTAAATGGTTATCCTTAACCGAAATGGAACGGGTTTGTCCATTCAGTTTGAAAAATGCCGTTCTTATACCATCTTCATTGGGTTCTGAAATATTAAGGAATTGAATCAATAAATTTTTACCATTGGCAATTTCTACTAAAATTTCCTCATTCGGTTTCAAACCGTAGAAAAATGCAGGGCTCGGCAATTTGCTCACTACCCCATACTCAGAAAAATGATCATAAAAATCCTTAAAAACCTTGGGATATAATTTATACGATAGGAAATCCTTATCCGTACAATAATCAAAATCTAAACGGAAAGCATTGAATTCTTTTAGGAAATCTATGGGTTCCAAATGCGCATTGGGACGTTCCTTATACGGTTTTTCCGATTTTAGAACCATCTTTTGGAGCTCTTTCGGGAATCCTTGATAAGGCTGTCCCAAATCGCCTCTGAAAAATGCCTTCACACTATCCGGAAAAGAAATGGTTTCCCCTCGTTCAAGGATGTCTTCCTTGGTATAACCATTCGAGGTCATGAACATTGCCATATCACCGACCACCTTAGAAGAAGGCGTTACCTTAACAATATCTCCAAACAAATCATTGGCGATTTGATAATTCTTTTTGATGAGTTCGAATTGATCTTCCAAGCCTAGGCCTCTTGCTTGTGGTCTGAGATTGGAATATTGCCCACCAGGGATTTCATGCTCATAGACCTGGGCAGTTCCCGCCTTGAGTTCTGTTTCGAATGGATAATAATATTGACGAACGGTTTCCCAATAATTCGAATGATCTTCTAGTGCTTGATAATTCAGTTTGTTTTCTCGTTCATGACCCCGCATGAAGGCCGCAATAGAATTGAAATTGGGTTGTGAAGTGAGCCCGGACATCGAACTCAAAGCCACATCAACTACATCTACTCCGGCATTTATCGCCTTGAAATAAGTTGTGGATTGTATGGACGAGGTATCGTGTGTATGAAGATGGATCGGGATTTCGACGGTTTCTTTCAGACGGCTCACCAATAATTCGGCAGCATAGGGCTTGAGCAAACCTGCCATATCTTTGATTCCAATCATATGGGCTCCTTCATCTTCTAATTCCTTGGCTAAATCCAGATAATATTGAAGCGTATATTTTTTTCTTTCTTTAGAAAGGATATCTCCGGTATAACATATACAAGCCTGTGCTATCGAGTCTGTTTTTTCCCGAACAGTCCTAATGCTCACTTTCATCGCTTCAACCCAATTGAGGGAATCGAATATCCTGAAAATATCAATCCCCGTTTCGGCGGCTTTCACGATAAATTCCTCTATCAAATTATCCGGATAAGCGGTATAACCTACGGCATTGGACCCCCTCAATAACATTTGTAACAAAATGTTAGGCATGGATTCTCTAATGGTTGCCAGCCTTGCCCAAGGGTCTTCCTTTAAGAACCTCATACAAACATCAAAGGTCGCCCCACCCCATACTTCCGCCGAAAATACATCATTGCATTGCTTGGCATATGCTTCCGCTACTTTTTGAATATCATAAGTCCTTACCCTTGTTGCCAATAAGGATTGATGGGCATCTCTAAAGGTAGTATCGGTATAATGAATCGGTTTGGAATCCTTCAACCATTTGATGAACCTATCCCTTCCTAACTCTTCATACAATGTTTTGCTTCCCCTTGGATAAAGCTCTTCTTTGCTGTATTCTGGAATGAGGGCAGACGGAAATATTTTGGACGTATCTACAAATTTCACATCCGGGTTACCGTTAACGGTAACATTCGCCAAATATTTCAACAACTTCGTACCTCGATCCCGATAACGGGGCATTTCTAGAATTTGCTTGTTGCTTTCTATGAATTTAACGGTGCATTTACCCTCTTGAAATGTTTCATCATTCAGAAGGTTCATCAAGAAACCTATATTAGTTTTGACTCCTCTTATCCTGAATTCGGATAAGGCTCGGTGCAAACGCTGAGCCGCTCCTTTCATCGTGCGGCCCCTTGCGGTAACTTTCACCAACATGCTATCAAAGAAAGGAGATATTTTCGCTCCGGCATAGGCAGAACCGGCGTCCAAACGTATTCCAAAACCGGCAGCGGAACGATAAGCGACCAAAGTCCCATAATCCGGTTTGAAATTGTTGGAAGGGTCTTCGGTCGTAATCCTACATTGTATGGCATAACCCTGGCATTGCACATCCATTTGGCTACGGATATAGATTTGAGGGTGATGAAGCGGATAGTTCATCGCTACCAGAATTTGGGAACGGACAATATCTATACCCGTGATTTCCTCAGTAATGGTATGTTCGACCTGAATTCGGGGGTTGACTTCTATGAAATAGATTTCCTCCCCTTCTACAAGAAATTCGACGGTTCCGGCATTGCTATAATCTGCATACTTGGCAATGCGCAATGCATAATCATACAATTTCTCTTTTGTGGTTGTAGAAAGCGTAGTTGCCGGAGCCACCTCCACTACCTTTTGGAATCTCCTTTGTACAGAACAATCCCGTTCATATAAATGGATGAGGTTTCCGTGGTTGTCTCCTAAAATTTGCACTTCGATGTGCTTAGGGTTCTCTATGAATTTTTCAAGGAAAACCGTATCATCTCCGAAAGCAGTTTTAGCTTCTCTTCTTGCCTCGGTAAAGGATTTTTTAAGTTCTTTTTCTTTTTTCACGACTCTCATACCCCGACCACCGCCTCCGGCAGCCGCTTTGATCATGACCGGAAAACCAATTCGTTGAGCTTCTGAAAGAGCTTTCTCGAAGGAATCCATTTCTCCCTGGCTATCTTCGATTAATGGAACTCCGATTTCTTTGGCTAATTTCTTGGCTTCGACCTTATCCCCCAAGCGGTTCATCGTTTCGGCGGTAGGGCCTACAAAAACGATGTCGTTATCTTTGCATTTGCGGACAAATTCTACGTTTTCGGATAAAAACCCATACCCTGGATGTATGGCTTCTACCCCATTTTCTTTCGCCACCCGAATAATTTCATCAATATTCAGATAAGGCTTGAGTGGTTCATCCGTTTTCCCGATCTGGTAGGCTTCATCTGCTTTATAGCGATGTAGTGAATATCGATCTTCATAGGTGTAGATGGCTACCGTTCTGAGTCCTAATTCAGATGCTGCCCTTAAAACACGTGTCGCAATTTCTCCTCGATTGGCGACCATCAATTTATTAAATCTATTTTTTTCCACCATAGGTGATTTGTAGATAAAGAACTTGTTTAAATAATAATTACTGGAAAATCGCCCGAATTTAATACTTCTGCATAATTTATTCTACGACATGAGAAAAAAAATAAAGAAAGGTCTTCCCTATTAGGGAAGACCTCTTCAACATAAGTTATAAATTAGATAATATGTGTAAATTTAAATTAAGGGTGTTCGCAAAAAACAATCTATGCATCTTGCTATAAATTTTGATTTTATCAAGGCGTATTTCCTGTGGAATAGCGAGCTATTCAAAGGAAATACAACGCAGAGAAAACCAAAATTTTCAACGCAATATTGCGGACAATTATTTATTTCCTCATCCCTAAAGAATTTACGAGAGAATGATTTTAGTTTTTAACGTATGCTTCTTGGTTTTGGATGATGCGGGCGTTACGTTGGAACAATGCATCGTTCCTTAATTGTTTTTTGTAAAAACCGATAACATCTCCTGAATCTTTAGACTCACCTTTTTTCTTCACTGCTACTATTTGAGGATGAAGAACAGCATCCACATCATACATTTTAGATTTGACGGTTGCCAAAGACTGCATGGCATTCTGGATAGATGTCTGGTTCAATACTCCTGGAATAGGAACTGTAATGGTTACATCTTTATTTTTGATACCAATGATATCCACATTTAAAGAACCATGGATTTTCTCATCTTCTACTGCTGCTGCAATAGAGAATAAAGAACCCAAGTTAATGTCTTTATCCAAGCATGTAATTCTTGCTGTAAGACGCAAACCGATTCCGATTTTAACCATACCGGCATCTTCTCCTTTTCCTTCCACTTGCTCAGATTTGTAACGGATATAATCCATAGTTACAATATAATCTGTATTTTTTTCCGAAGTACTTCTCATTGTATATTCTAGCGTATTATCTGCATTGATTTTTGCAATAGAAACATCAACTGCTTCATTGGGGAGCATATTTAATATTTCATCTTTTGCAGATCCTGAAATTACTTCTTGACCATCGCCAAAGGTAACATTCCCAAAGCTTTTCCAATCAATTGGATCAACGGGTTCGAATTGTTGTGCAAATGTGTTGGTTGAGGTAAAGGCGAATATCATAAATAACATTAAGGTAAACTTGATATTTCTCATTTTAATTGGATTTTATTACTTGTTAAAAGAATTTTTAAATTGAATTACAATTATGAATAGGCATGTTTTGTGCCAAATCCAATCTGACTAAGAATAAAAAAAGCTAAATGTGACATTGTATTTTTCAACAAGTAATTTCTATTATATTTAAAGTGAATTACATACATTATTTTATGATAATTACTGAATTGACAATTTTTATTAATTTGTATTTTTTTGATTATCAAGATGGTTCCATTGTATCCAGCAATAGTCAAAATTTTATTTTTTCCTGTAAATTGTGAATGCGTTTTTGTATGGAAAATTTATTAAAAAATTTACATGAATCACGAAAAATCGATTTTTTAATTTATTTTTTATTTTTCTAACAGACCGAATATTTAATAAATGGTTTTTTAGAATAAATTTAGTAGCAGATAACACATTGAAAATGGACGATATTTTTTTTCCACATTATATCTCTTTTAATTTATCCAGAGGATAACTCTTCTTGAGCATAAGCCAGCATTGGAAGTATAATAATAAATTCGGTACCTTTATTCAATTCACTCTTTACCAAAATATCACCTTTATTCATATTAATTAACTCATGTACAAGATGTAGCCCTAGCCCCGTTCCTTTTTCATTTGCTGTTCCTTTTTTACTTTTTCCTCTTTTAAGAACAAATAAATCTTTTATTTTTTCTTCTGGCATTCCTACTCCATCATCCTTGATAGAAATTTCTATTTTCCCATTATCTGATCTGGCTTTTAATTGAACTGTTCCTCCTTCATTAGAATATTTCATGGCATTATCCAATAAATTCCTTAAAATAGTAAGCAGGGCATTTCTATCTACCCAAGCAGTGAGATTTTCAGGAACATTTATTTCGATTTGAATTTTTTTATCGGAAGCGACTTTTTCAAAAATAAGTAAAACATTTTCTAGAACATCTTCCATATCGACATCCATGGGATTACAAGGCACTGCGTTTTTTTGAGTCAATGCCCAGTTTAATAAATTATCAATTAATTGATTTAATGCATAAGCATCTTTTTCTATGGATTCTCCAATTAAATTAATGCTTTTGAAATCATTTTTCTTTAATAAATAATTCACCTTACGTGCCACTCCTCTAAAAGCGAGAGCCGGTTTTCGGAGGTCATGTCCCAATATCGCAAAAATCCGATCCTTCGTTATATTCAGTTCTTCGTATTTTTCTTTTTCTTGTTTAAGTTCTTCCGTTCTCAGTTGTACCTTTTCTTCTAGAATTATATTTTGTTCTTTTACGATTCTTTCATTTTCCTTCGCTTGTTCAAAAGCCAATTGTTGGGCAGATTGTTTTTCAAGTTTATACTGATTTATCTTATCAGCTAATGCATTGGATAAAAGAATCGCTTCTACAGCCGAACCAAATTGAAACGAACTCAATGTATAGGTATTTACAGGCAAAACACCATTCAGGGTAAGTATTAAAATAACATTAGAAGCTAACAAAGTCGTCCATGCAATGATATAATATTTAGCGACCATATTCCCCGTAAAATAAATATAAATGGATACAAAAAACAATGATATAGATAGAATTGCAGCATTTAATTGAATAGCGATATTTGCAAAAGGCCTGATATCCATTTGTATGGGAATAATATTTAATACGGCCAAAACCGCCAGCAATTGGAAAAACCGGTTTGCTCTAGGAGCATATTTTTCCATATCTAAAAAATTGGTAGAAAACAATATGGAAGTAATAACAATTAAACAGGTAAAAATTGAAGTTCCTTCGTTAAAAACGGGTGAATTGGGCCACAACCAATCGAAAGCAATTCCCTTAAAACGCAACATCATGAGTACTGCTACACTAATGTGTAAAATATAATATAAATAAATTTTATCTCGAATATTGAAAAGAATGAATAAATTATACAAAATCATTGCCAGCATGATGCCCAACCATATTCCATTTAAGGTATCTGTATAATGCAAATCTTCTATTAATGCCTTACTGCTACCAATAAATAATTCGAAAATAAAATCGGTAGGTGTATAGGTTTCAATAATTATTTTGCTTTGTGCATGTTTTCCCAAAGAAAAAGTAAAATCACTGCTACGCAAACTCCGGGTATGGTGAGGGGTCATCGTACCGCTCTTAACACTTGTTACATTACCCAATGTATCCAGAACATAAATATTCAGATAATGTATCATCGGGTTACCTCCGATAAGAAATAATTCTTCTCCGGTTTTATTTTCCAAATCAAATAAAATCCAAAACTTGGATTCCGTATGTTTGAAATTCAATACTTCACCTTCTTCTATTGGATAATGCGGAATATCTATTTCAAGAACCTCATCCAAAGTGAATTGATGTTCTTCATCTTCCAGAATAGAAATATTTCCAGGTACCCGATAAAGTATATCCGTATCAGTATAAACTATTTGGGCAAAGATTAAAATAGTAGAAAAGCCCAAAAGAAATGTTGTGATTATTTTCTTCAATTGCATTTTGCCTTACATCGAATTTCTAAAGCAAATATGAAGGTAAGTATTTGATCATATAAAACTCAATAGATACACACATTTTTCCATCTATATCAGATATGAAAAACTGTATCGGCATTCTTCTATACTATAAAAGCAGGATACTCAAAATTGAGCACCCTGCTTTCAAATTTACGATTTTTCAAAAATTATTTTATTGGGCAAATAATTCTTCTAAATAATCATCTCTTGAGCCTCCATGGTAATCATCGATGCATTCTCCTAAACCGGCACGCATTACACTTTTACAAATTCCGTGTTCATCCCGATCATTATTATGATCTCTTCTCAGGAAACAATGACCTAACTCATGGAACATGATCAATTCTTTTTTACCATCTGAAGCAGACTCCCAAAACGACTTATCCATCGTAATGTGATGCATCGTGTGATTCAAATCGTAAGTACAAGAACCCACTGATGGAAGATGTCCGATTTCTCCTGTAAATCCCTCTTCTTTCAAATCTATATCCCAACCTCTTTTGTTGCCTTCATTTTCGAAACGTTCGAAAAAGACCCAAAAAGATTCATCGACATTGGGATATGTCCTGCTAGCTTCTCCCACTTCAATTGATGGGCCGTTTAAATTCCTACCATCATCTGGAATGTATGACGATCCGAATTCATCGGCACAAGAAGCAAATAAAAAAATAAATAAGGTAAATATAAATGGCGCTGCTTTTACATTTGATTTTGAAACGTTTTTCATAACACAAATGGTTTTGGTTAATAAATAAAATAGCAGGCGTTAATTCATATTTTGTTTTGTTTTAATTTTTATTGAAATGAATCAGGAAGTGTGGGTAAGAAGAAATGGTTTGATTATTTAACATCATATCCAAACCACTCCTTTTTGTACGGTGGTAAACTAAAATAGTTTCCTACATTTATATACCACCAAATAATTCGTCTAAATATTGATCCCTTGTTTGCGTATTATAATTATCTATACATTCCCCTAATCCTGTTCTCATAATGCTTATACATGTACCGTCCGTATGACTCTGATCATTGTGTCCCTTGTGGAGGTAACAATGTCCTAATTCATGAAATAAAATAATTTCTTTCATTACGACGGAAGCATCATTCCAAAAATCTTTATCAATCGTAATGTGGTGAAAAGCATGGGAAGCAGTTGTTGAACAAGAACCAGCAGCACCCGTTTCTATGTCTCCAAATTCTGCAGTAACTTCGGCATCTATTAAATCTACTTCAATACCTCTTTCTTGACCTGCTTTTTCAAACCGTTCGAAGAAAATCCAAATGTCTTCTTCTACATCCGGATAAGATTGTGTGGCTTCTTCCAAAGTAAACGGACTGCCTCCATTTACTATCATGTACGAACCATTATTTTCATCAGCACAAGATTGCGTTCCCATTGTGAGGAGGAGAAAACTTAAAATCAAAACGTTACTAAAAACTACTCGAAAATTCATTTTATTAATATTTATGGTTATGTAAAAAATGTGAGTAGAGCGTTCAATGTTTTTGTAAATAAAGCTGTGTGTGTTTTCTTATTTTAACGACAAATAAAAAAAAGGGGTTACGCAATTCTATCCCTAAAAACATCTAATCCGTGACATGGAAAACATGAATACACTATAATTTGACCAGATCTATTATAGCTTGGCATCCATCATAATACTTTCATTTTTAATTGATCTACAAAAAGAAAAAAACATCATGGCAAAGGGTGGGCGTTGTATCAAAAAAACCGATAAATTAAAGGTCATTATTCTTCAAAAATTACTTAGAAATACAAAAAAAGGGATGCGAAAATTCATCGCACCCCTTTTAAACAATTTATTTATCCTTATTCTAGAGACCAAATAATTCATCTAAATAAACATCTCTGGTATCCATATTATAATGATCCACACAATGATCTCCTCCAGTTCTCATCAGGCTGATACAAATACCGTTCGGATGGGCTAAATCCATATGCCCTCTTCCGAGGAAACAATGTCCCAATTCGTGGAACACCATGATTTCGCGTTTTGTAATATCTGCCCGTTCCCAGAAATCTTCTGTAATGTTCACATGATTCATCCCTGTACCATAAGTACATAAGCCGGGAGAAGTTTGCCCGGGTACATCTTCGATACTGCCTGTTACGTGTGCATGGGAGAGATCTACTTCAATGCCCCGATTAAATGCTGCTTGCTCGAATCGTTCGAAATAGACCCATAGATTTTCATCTACATCGGGATACGATTTTGTGGCTTCCCCTACATCGATGGCGTCGGGCATTCTATCTCCTTCGCTATCATCACCGAAAACACTATCACAGGCATTGAGGCATAAAACAATAAAAAGAAAAGGGAGGAATTTCAATGTAATTATTTGATTCATATTTATACAATGGTTAATGTTAAAGAACTGTTAATCAATATAGTACAGTACAAAAACCATGTCAATTCCTACAAAAGAGAAAGCCCTTTTTTGTTAATACAAAAAAGGGCTTTTATCTTTAATATATACTTCTTGGATTATCAGTGCAGAATGGAAACTTCTGTTCCTTCCACCCAATGTTTATTTTCATCATTATAATAAGCATAGGAAGCAGACGCGGGCGCTTTGAAGGTACCTGCGAAGTCTGCTTTAAGGTCTAGAGGAATGTCTTTTGCCTCCCCTTTCTTCAAATATTTGAAATATAAGACGACATTGGAGCCTGAAATTTCATAATAATCGACCTTTCCATTTTCTACCAATTCGTTCAATTGTCGAACTTGCGGGCTTAATCCAGCAGGTAAGCCCACTATCGCCATTGGTGTCGGTTGATGATTACGGGTAACATTCTTCACTTCAACATCCATTCGTACCTGATCCCCTACCCTAATTTCCTTTTGGTTGATGTCCGTTCTCATGGCAATTGGAAAATCGGATGAAGATGCCGGTTTTAATGTATTCCATTTGAAACTCACCGTATGGGGCAATGGTCGTTTGCAGTTTTCAAAAACGA
This sequence comes from Saprospiraceae bacterium, assembly GCA_020629255.1. Lineage (GTDB taxonomy): Bacteria > Bacteroidota > Bacteroidia > Chitinophagales > Saprospiraceae > JAHDCE01. The sequence goes on from JAHDDR010000008.1 coordinate 13,285, forward strand.
CTTTGAAATCATATTTCCCTTCGCCGAAGTATTGCTCTAAATCTGAAAGAACAATCGCCTTGTGCGTTCCTTTTGTATAATCTTTGGACGCCACCTTCTTTCCTTCTACATAAAACGAAATGGTTCCGTCTTCATCGGTTTGTTTCGCTACATCGTTGTAAGCCATCAAGGCTCTCATAGATAATACCGTGGTATGCGTGGGACCAAAAGCATAATTCCATTTACGGGATTGGCGGATTTCCTTCGCCAATTCATTAATGCGATTGATGTTATATGGCTCTAATTTGGAAAGATTCAACACCAATAAAGATTTCGCTTCCATTTCATAATTCTTATTCTGACCACCAAAAACAGTTCTGGCATCAGAAGAAACGATGGTTCCTCCCATGCTGACCAATTGGTCTTGTCTAAGCGTAAGCTCCTTCGCCTTTTTCTTCTCACCATAATTATGATGTGCCAATGCTGCCATACCCACCAAATACGGATCATCCGATTCGGCTGCTGCTTTATAAACAGCTGCCAACTCTCTATCATAACCATCTATATCCGCTTCAGACAAGCAATACACGATGAATGCATCGAATACTTTGCTGTCTTTGTTCAAGCCTAGCGACCAAGTGGTTCTCTTGTCTCGTAAGAAACCGCCTTTGCCATCTCTTCGACCATCCAACCAAGTAACACTTCGATCAATAATGGCCGGATCTACTCCCTTGTATACTTCCTTCATATGCGAGAATTGCATGATGGCAAAAGCGGTGATGCCTTCATGTGCCGTTTCACTACCGAACCAATCAAAGCCTCCTTTAGGGGATTCGAAGCCCGCTAATCGCTTATATCCGAATTCTAATAATTCTTGTGCTTTGCGTTCCATTTTAGGATTAACCTGTTTGGTTTCCCTCAAATATTTCAAAGCCAATAAATTGGGATAATTACAAGAAGACGTTTGCTCGAAACAACCATAAGGTTTTTTCATCATACCATCCATTCCTTGCACCACTTCCGAAAGAGCCGAAGGAAATGCCCTAAGCTCTACATCCAATGTTTTCTCTTCTAAATTTTGGATTTTGATTTCGTATTTTGTCTCCATCCCCGTTCCGGAATAAGCAATACGAGATGGGAACCCTCTTGGAACCACCGTAATATCTTCTTGAATTTTATCTTGGAACAAACGGCTCTTGAATCCGACTTCAAATAGATCTTTGTCGCCTTCTTTAGCAGAATGTTTCACTTCACATTTAAGTTTGATGACCTTAGTCTTACCTTTTTTCAAGGTAATATCTTTATCCCAATCTTTAAGAGGTACCAAATGTTTGGGCAATTGGATGTCCAATTTACCCGATACTTTCTTTTTCGTATTGTTGAATAAGGTAACCGGAATTTCTACCACATCTCCTACCGTTACTTCTACCGGTATTTTAGCAGAAATACTGAAAGGCATTTGTGTGTAATATTCTGTTTCAGCTCGACCAATCTGGCCATTCCTTCCCATTCCCTCTGTGGTGATTTTGAAGGACGTCACTGCATCCGTGTTCCAAAAGGAGAGTTGAGCTTTTCCGTTTTCATCTGTTTCTACATGACCGTTCCAATACGCTGTACTCCTAAAATCCGAACGTTTGTCAATGGTCGTTGATTTATATTTTTTAACCGGAAATTCTCTGACTCGATAAAAGGCGATATCGGAAAGATAAGCACCTCTCATTTCTTCGGCATCCTCATCTGATGATTGAACCGGATTCCTTAAACGGCTGTCTGTCAAATTGTATTCGATGCCTTCTTCAAATTCTTCTGGAACGAAGGTAGCAGCTTCACTTGAATTGACATCATCGTATCTTTGGCTGAAGTTCACCACTTGCATTTGGCTTTGTGTAAATATGGAATGTACAGCCCTTTTAGGAACATTTTGCTTCACGATATTTTCTGCCAACCCTAATTGTTGGGCTTGTGCCAAACGATTGCTCCTTTCATTGATAGTCAGCCCTTTTCCAAGGTCCCTATGATATAATTGATAATCAAAAATACCATAATCACCTACTATTTGCTCTTGGCGATAATAACCCGCTGCCGAAATAGCCAGCGAAACCGGTTCTCCCATCACATCCACATCTTCCATTTCAAAGTAACCATCAGAGGATGTCGCGACGACTTTATTCTCACCAATTACTTTAATTTTAGCCTTATTGATTGGATTTCCATCATGATCCAGAACTGTACCCGCCAAGACCATTCGCTCGGCTCTTTGTTCCATCTTTTTGAAGTCATTATCTGCCAATGCTTTCCAAGAGAACCTTCTCCATCCGGAAGTCATTAATAAATAATCCCGGGCTTGTTCGGCATCTATTTCTTTATCATCAAAATAATAATCTGCTTCGTCCATTTCGGCATCCACATCGGCTTCCATCAACATCCAAGACAAAATATTACTGGATTTATCCGATGCGAAGGACAATAATTGATCATCCACAACGCCTAGGGACAAATCGGTCTGAACGGGTTTACCCTTCTCATCCGTTACTGAAATTTCAACATCTACTTTCTCTCGTGGTAAATATTTTTCTTTATCCGTTTTTACTTGGATACTCAACTCTTGCTCCATATTGACAAATGCCAATCTTTCTGCTCGAGCAATTCCACTTTGATCAAACAACGTAATTTGAGCTACTCCCATCGGCAATTCGGACAACGGAATTTGTAGTGTTGTCTTTCCTCGTTTTACATTCACAGCCGTTGAATAGTAATTTTTACCCCGAACCGAAGCCATCAAAGATACTTCCGATGATTCGGATGCACCAATGACAATATTGACATCATTATTTGAAATATCATCAATGGATAACGTATATCCACTGGATTGTGCTGAAGGTAAAACGAATGTCTTTTTAATATGGCTGGGAAAAGTAATGGATGCCTTGTATGTTTCACCTGATGGAGCCAATTCAAACGCTCCCATTCCTTTGTGTAAACTTGAGAAATCAGCTACTTCCTCTCCTTTGGCATTGGTAATTACTCCTTGTACATCCACAGGATTTCCTAGCAAATCGGTTGCTCTGAAAGCAACACGGCTTTCCAAGCCTTTTACCCAATCTCCTCCTTCAGGGAAAAATTGCATTTCCACTTCGCTCATCAAAACGGGAACAGTACGAGCGATGGCTTCCCTACTTCCTTGATAATTCAGGGACACATTCATCAATACATCGTCTGTCTTTACGTTTTTGGGTAAGGTGAATTGGATTCCCGCCGTACCATCAGCATCTGTAGTACCAGAAAGGGAATGAAGTTTCTGACCTCCTATCTTTAGTGCATAACTAAAAGATTGTTGACCAATGGGCTTATTTTCATTGGATTTCAAAACTAGCTCCGCATTTACTTTATCTCCCGGTGCATATTGTTCTTGTACAAAATCCAAATCCATTTTAAGACTTGGTAGTACTACTTTTTGTACTTGGATCTCTTTTTTGAAAATGGCAGGAGATTCGTCGTTGGTTTGCCACAAAGTATAGGCTTGAAACACATATTGTCCCCCTGGAAGATCTTTGGCTAATTTGAAATCACCTTTTGCTATTCCCTTCTCGTTGATAGGAATCTTGTATTCCATTTCAACCTCCCCTTTGGGATTAATCAATTCGGCTCTAACAATTTCACTTCTTGTAGAAGGGGTCAAATCTTGGGCATTTCTGACATAAGCAGAAAACCAAATGCTTTCGCCCGGAGCATAGAAAGGTTTGTCTAGATGGGCATATACCCTTTCTTCCGGTCTTTCTTCATTGAAGCGTTCTTGGGCTTCCAGTGTATTTTGGATAATTTCATTGGTTGGGAGGGTATTGATATTGTTAAATACATAAATGCCTCCAAGGATGAGAGATGCCATTATCAAAACGGCAGGAACTAACATTCTAAAATTCATTTTCAATGTTGTTTTGGTAAGAAAATATCTAAATAGATTCTAATATTACTATTTAGATCAATGCTTTTTTTAATGAAATGGTTGCATAATTTCTTAAATGAAGATTTAAGATACGACATTTTGGGCAAGTGCATTGTTAAATGTGATAAACGCAAGGATAAAACAGACAAACGTGGGCAAATCTAGAGTATTTGATCGGACTCATTTTCAATTTTAAAATAATATTAGGCTAAGAAAAGCTTCTAATTCCTTAAACCTAAGTATTTTTGCATTTGTTAAACTATAAGGGAGCATTCCCCACATCATTATAAACAAGATAAGCTATGTTTTCCATCAATATATATTTAAAATTCGCCCTAATTGGAATTTTTCTTTTTGGCGGAATTTTACTAGCCATATTTACTAGCTTTTGGTATGCTTTACCCCTTATATTATTAGGATTGATTTTGTTAGCGAGTTATTTTCTGCTTGGTACTATCCAATCTGCGGGAGAAATCATGGAGAAAACCCAAGATTTGGACGCTGTAGAGGAACGCCTGAACTTGACTTGGAAACCCGAATGGTTGTTTGGCCCCAATAAAGCGATGTATTATATGTTGAAAGGAACCATCGCCATCCAAAAAAGACAAATAGACGAGGGAGAAGCTTGGTTCAAAAAGGCAGAACATATCAAAATGCCTTCGGATAATGAAACGGCCATGATTCAAATACAATTGGCAGGATTACAGGCATCTAGAAGAAAATGGAATCAAGCCAAAGTCCATCTTAAGAATGCTAAGAAATTGAACATTACCAATCCACAAATTGGTGCTCAATTGGTACAATTGGAAGACATCATCAAGACCAAGGGAATGTCTCAAGCAAAAATGGTACGGCAAAAAGGAAAAAGAGGACAACGATTCCATAACTAATTCCTATAATGACTCAATCTTATTCCCTCTTTGAGGTCAATGAATATATAAAAAGGGTTTTGGCATTGAATTTTGCCGAAGCCCTTTGGATTTGTTGTGAAATTGCTCAAATTGGAGAATCGGGAGGTCATATTTTTTTGGATTTGGTTCAAAAATCCGAAGAAACAGATGAAATTGTTGCTCGTGCCGAGGCGGTCATCTGGCAAAGATCCCTCAAACAAATCAAGAAAAAGCATAGGTTTCATTTAGATAAGATCCTTTTGGAAGGGAATGAAATTCTCATTAAGGCAGAAGTCGATTTTCATGAAAGATATGGATTGAAATTCAACATTGTAGAGGTTGATTCCGATTATACGATTGGAAAAATATTGGTTCAAAGAAATGAAACCTTACAACAACTCAGAAAGGAAGGCATTTTTCATCAAAATTCTAAGATGTCCCTCCCTGGCGTCATTCAAAGTATAGGTGTGATATCAAGTCTCAATGCTGCTGGTTTACAAGATTATCTCCAACAAATCCAAGGCAATCCTTATGGCTATGATATGAACAGTTTACTGCTTCCGGCGTATATGCAGGGAGACAAAGCTGCCAAAGCCATATCTCAACAACTACAACAAATCCGACCGAACCATTTCGACTGCATTGTTTTAATTCGAGGAGGAGGTGCAAAATTGGATCTATCTGCGTTCGACGAATATGAATTGGGCAAGGCCATTGCTCTCTGCCCGGTTCCGGTCATTACCGGAATTGGTCATGATGTGGATGAAACCGTAGCCGATCAAGTTGCGCATACCTCCTTGAAAACTCCTACGGCTGTTGCCGATTTTATCATTCATCATAATGCTGTATTTGAAGCTGGTATTCTACAAACGGGGAATAGAATCAAGGAATATGCTCATTTTATTTTACAAAAAGCCGAATTGGCTTTGAACTCGGGTATCCAAAACATTCATTTTTCTAGTCGCAAAAAATGGCAGGCGTCTCATTATGATATGGAATTCTCCTTAGAAAAACTCAAAAGTAAATCCAACTCTTTTTTGTCTGTCCAATCAAACCGTTTGGAATTGAAATCGAAGGAATTGGATCAATGGGATATGGAACAATTGCTTGAAAAAGGATATGCCAAAATCATGAAAAATGGAAAGAATATAAATTCTATTGAACAATTAAAGCCTTCGGATGATTTGATCATTGTCTTGAAAGATGGTTCTGTAGATGTAAACGTGAAGAATCTCAATAAAAATTGATGCATGGCTAAAAAAATGACCTATGAAAGTGCCAACAAGGAACTAGTATCCATTCTTTCTGATTTAGAACGTGATGCTATTTCGATTGATAATTTACCCAAAACCATCAAAAGGGCTAGGGAATTGATTACTTTCTGCAAGGAAAAATTGAGGAATGTAGAATTGGAAGTTTCCAATTTGTTACAAGACGATGAATAAAAAATTATGAAACAACTCGCATACCTGAACCGGTACATCTGGCAGTATAAATGGCACTTCTTATTTGGAATTGTCTTTGTTGCCGTATCTAATTATTTTCGGGTATTGCAGCCCCAAATTATCCGAAATGCCCTTGATTTAGTGGTGGATAATATCGGTATGTATCAATCTACTGAAGGATTTTCAGCCCAATCAGAAATTTATCAGGACTTGGCAACGACCCTCATGTATTTCGGGCTCATCGTTCTCGCATTGGCATTGATGATGGGCGTTTTCATGTTTTTCATGAGGCAGACGATTATCGTGATGTCGAGATTAATCGAATATGATTTACGGAACGATATTTTTGCCCATTATGAAAAATTAAGCACGGCTTTCTACAAGAAGAACAACACCGGCGATTTGATGGCCAGAGTTTCCGAAGATGTATCGAAAGTAAGGATGTATTTAGGACCCGCCATCATGTATGGCATCAATCTGGTTTCTTTGTTTGTATTGGTCATTTCCTCTATGTTGAGTGTAAGTAAGGAGCTGACTTTATATTCTCTGATCCCCCTCCCAATCCTATCCATTTCGATTTATTGGGTCAGTCAGTTGATTAATAAAAAAAGTGAAACCATCCAACAGCAACTATCCGTTTTGAATAGTACATCTCAAGAAGTTTTTTCAGGCATACGGGTCATTAAGTCCTATGCACAGGAAAACCCGATGACTCAATTCTTTGCCGATCAAAGTGATGATTACAAGGAAAAATCCATGAGTTTAGTACGGACGGAGGCTCTTTTCCACCCCTTGATGATGCTTCTTATTGGTGCGAGTACATTGATTGTTATTTATTTTGGAGGCATTCAGGTCGCCAAGGGCAATATCACACCCGGAAATATTGCAGAATTTGTGATTTATATCAATATGTTGACTTGGCCGGTCACCGCTATTGGATGGGTGGCTTCCCTAGTACAACGGGCGGCTGCATCGCAGAAAAGAATCAATGAATTTTTGCAGGAACAACCCGGCATCATCAACCATTCTGATGAAATTTTCCCCTTTAAGGGAAAAATAGAATTCAGAAATGTATCCTTCACTTATCCCGATACAGGAATCAAAGCCCTAAAGGATGTTAGTTTCACTCTTGAACCTGGAGAAAAAATGGCTATTATTGGGAGAACAGGTACCGGTAAAACGACTATTGCCGATTTATTGGTCAGGATGTATGATATCACATCTGGTCAGATTCTGATTGATGGTAAAGATATCAAGGAACACAACCTTTGGGAATTGAGAAAGAATATCGGTTATGTACCCCAAGATGTATTTTTATTTTCGGCAAATGTATCCGAAAATGTCGCTTTTGGAAAAACGGATGCCACTCAAGCGGAAATCGAAGAATATACTCGTCATGCCGCCGTGTATGATGATATTAAAGGATTGCCCGAAGGATTTGATACGATTGTAGGAGAACGGGGTGTTACCTTATCGGGTGGGCAAAAGCAGCGGATATCCATTGCAAGGGCATTCATCAAACAACCCCATATGATTATTTTGGATGATTGCCTTTCTGCTGTAGATAACAACACCGAACAAAAAATTATCGGATTTCTAGACAAGAATCTAAACGACAAAACCGCCATCATCATCACACATCGAATATATTCGCTTTTGAATTATGACAAAATCATCGTTTTGAGTGATGGCATTGTTTCTGAAGAAGGTACCCATGAGGATTTGATGCAAAATAAAGGCTATTATTCCGAAATTTATGAGCAACAAAAACCACAAGAAGAAGGTCTCCACAATTTATAGCCCATTACCAATCGGATCTTTTGATGTGGATAACTATGCCTTCAAAAATTACCTACCTATTACATAGTTTTGCTATATTTAGTTAATAATGTGATATTTTTCATCATATTTGTAATGATTCTTTATTGTATTCCAGTTCTCGAATCAATTAGGATAGACACATAAATTATTTCAAAACAAAATAGAGGAAAGGTGGATTTCGAACGTAAAAGACATGAGAGTGTATACTCTAACAAGGTAAAAGCGGGTAAGCGTCGTACTTATTTCTTTGATGTCAGAAAAACCAAAGGTGAAGATTTTTATCTGACTATCACAGAAAGTACCAAACGATTTGATAGCGACAGGTATGAACGACACAAAATTTTCTTGTATAAAGAAGATTTCAATCGATTCATGGATGGGCTTACTGATACGGTCAATCATGTAAAAACAGAGTTGATGCCGGATTATGATTATGATGAATTTACAAGAAGGCATCAGGAATATGAGGCAAGCCTTGCTAAAGAAAAAGAGGAAGATAACGATGATGATATGTCTTGGTAAATAATTATTTCCTCACTTACTATTATTATAAGAGGGAAGTTGCTTAAGCAACTTCCCTCTTTTTATTTTGTTCTCAAGTTGATTAAAGAAGGTCAAAATATAACCTAATATTATAAATTCAAAACGGCCTCTCTAGACAAATTTCTAGAGAGACCGTATCCATACTTACTTTTACAAAATCCCTATTCTTACCGAACCTTCAGTATCGAAAATGTTTGGGATTTTTGCGTATCTATGTCTAACACTCGTACCCAATATAGTCCTTCGAATTTCAATTCGGGTTGAATTATCATCTTATGATTTCCTTCCTGAATGTTTTTCTGGACATCATATAACTTCCTTCCCAGCATATCATAGATTTCGATTTGGGCATTGTATGTATTAGGTGCTGCTATCTCTAAACTAAATACATCCGTAAATGGATTTGGGCGTACTTCTATTTGTGGTTCTACCTCTAAAATCTTAGAAGGGAATCCATCTGTAGACTGTTTCGAAAAACAGCATCCAACAACCCCTGTAAAATTGAAATAACAACCATTATTAGTAATCAAATCGAATACCAAATCCGTATCAGCTGAATTAGTTGTTCCTCCTATACAATCTCCAGAATATATAAAACATGCTTCAAAAGAATTCGAGCCAGGCATTATTTCGGTACCTGTAAAACTAGTCATTGTATAATCAGGTGAAGAATTAGTCACATCCAATACCGCATTCACAGCCATCGTATTAAATCCAGCATGTTCCATAGTTATGGATACACAAAATTCACTGCCCACCCCTATACAATTTGCTGGATACTCTATGTTTATATTATGCACTGCATTACAAGAGCAGTCGGGTTGAGGAATACATATTTCTTGATCGCAAATTAATGGATCTGCAAAATCTATCGTAATACACATATCCGTACTCGGACCACTAGGTGTTAATGTTGAAGATATAACCAATGAATTACCATCATAAATTGAATTCGTTCCAGAAGCTCCACCCCCATTATAAATGATATCAAAATTATTTCCTAGTTGATTTGGATCATCAATTATAATTAGTAAATCATAACCATTAGGAACCGTTTTCGAGCAACCGATTTGTTTGTTCATTACCGCAAGATTCGTACATTCATCTTCACAACAAGGCAGATCGAACATTTCCCATATTTTACAATCTATGCCCGGAATTATAGCATCGAAAAAAACATGGGTTGTATCGGTACATTCCTTTTCAAATACAAAACAAATCTTAAACGTGTTATGTCCCAATAAGATTTCAGTATTTCCTGTTGCTGCATTCACCGCTGAAGTCATTGAATATCCGTAAGTTGAGTTCACTTCATCCAAGAAGAAATCTGCCATCAAACCTTGAGGACCATAATAGTCAAATTCGTATTCGATACAGAAAGGCTGTCCTTCTTCTATACAATCAATACCCATCGAAATGGTATTATTGCTGATGGCACATTCACATTCTGGTAATTTATCACAGACTTCTAGATTACATAATGTCGGATGTTCAAAATCGAGTTCGAAACAAGCATAAGTCTCGTTCAGATAGGGGCTAATGATTCCGGTAATCTGGGTTAATGGAGGTAAATCGGGCATAAAACCTGGATTTATTTGAACATCGGAAACTACTCCCTGTAAACTCGACACCAATACATCCGAACCGATACCTTCGGGATCCCATATTCGGATATCAAACGTATAAACTAAATTCCCTTCACTATCGGCGGCACAATCCAAACTTTGTAGAACGATATCCAGTTTTTCGGTACATTCTTCTTCACAACAAGGCAGATCGAACATTTCCCAAATCTTACAATCTATACCCGGAATAATGGCATCAAAGAAAATATGGGTCGTATCTGTACATTCTTCTTTCAAGACAAAGCAGATTTCAAATATATTATGACCCAGGAGAACTTCTGTCCCTCCGTTTATAGTACTCACAGCACTTGTCAGTACATAACCACTCGAGGAATTGACTTGATCCAAGAAAAATTCAATCTCCAAGTCTTGGGGTCCATAATAATCGAATCGGTATTTGATGCAAAACTCTTGGCCCTCCTCCACACACTCATCATACATAATGATTTCAGTATTGCTGATAGCACATTCGCATTCGGGTAAATCTTCACATAGTTCTATTCTACACAAATTAGGGTTATCAAATTCGATTTCTAGACAAATATCGTTTGCTGAAGAATTTGGTACAAAGATGCCCGTAATTTGAGTCAGTTCAGGAATTTGTGGATCAATTCCCGGTATTATTTCTAAATTTTGGATGGTTCCCTGTGTACTTGAAACCCCAAAATTGGAACCGACACCTTGTGTATCCCATAGTTTGATATTAAAAGTATAAACCAGATTCCCTTCACTATCTGCCGCACAGCCTAAATGCTGTAATTTAGCATCTAATTTCTCGCATTCATCACAACAAGGAATACTAGTTGATAGATTCACACTACATTCTACAGATTCTGTGGGTATGGGTTGAGGAGTCGGTTTGGGTTTTCCTCCACCAATCGGTCCTGTTGGTATGGGAGATGTCCATGTTCCTACTGGTATCGAGCTTGTCGGCGAATTAGTTGTTTGCTTTATTTTTTGTAGTACATCCCCTGATATTTCAAGAATGGTTGCCCCTTCAGAACAATCTCCCTTATAAACCAAACATAATTCAAATATGTTATGACCAATTTGAATACTAGAATTCCCTGTATTCGTATTGATTGCACTGATTAGAGTATAATCAGATCCTGTATTCATAGTAAATGAAAAACTAGCCGGGATGTTTCCATAATAATCGAATTCATATAGGAAACAGAATTCTTCTCCTGGATCTACACATTCTGGGTATTGTGGGTTCTCATTACTTACCACACAATCACAATGAGGAAGTTTTGAACAAATTTCCTCTAAGGGGCAGATATCATCATTTCCGAATTCTATATTAAGGCAACCGATATCATCGGGATCATTGGGAGCATATAACCAGCCTGTAACCCAAGTTACCCCTGGAGAAAATGGAGTTAATACCACATTGCTAACTATTCCATCGGGGCTTGTGATGGTGATGGGGTCAATCATTGAAACTCCACCATCTATATAAAATCCGAATGAATAATATAAAGTGCCTAAAGAATCCGTTTCGCAAGTAAAGCTTAATCTTCTGGTTTCCAAATTTATAGTACAAGGTTCAGGACAGACTTCTCCATTTGAAATGGTACAGATATCCCCACAGAATGCATCGTTACAAATATCCGGATTTTGATAATCTATTCCATAACACATTTCTTCTTGATCCGGAGAGAATTGAACTGTACCAGATACAGTAACCACATTTCCTTGTATATTATAATTGATGGTTTGGGATAAAAAATTGATAAAAGAAAACAAAGGTGTAACTTGCCCTTGAGTAGCCGGGAGGAAATATTCAATCTCAAAAGAAATAATGTTATTACTCTGATCGAACCAAGCCAATTCTATTCCCTCGGTATACGGCTCCGAACAACCTCCACATTCACAACCATCATCTTCATCCAAAACAAAAACTGAGGTTTGATCGGATATAGGATCACAATCGGCATCTGTTTCGAATTCCCATTCAAAGATGTACTCCTCATTACACCCGATAGAGGGTATCAAAACAACTGTATTTGCATCATTGGGATCAACAATAAGAGCATCACAGGAATTGCCACAACCTACTTGGCTCCATTCACCGGCCATTCCTATTTGATCAAAGGTAGGGGCTCCATTCAGATAAACAATTGTATTCGGACAAACATATTGATCTTCCCCTGCAAATGGAACGAAAGGAGGCTGTACTCCAATTGTTATGGTTTCAATATCTTCGCAAACTAAACCTATTCCTTCTTCAAATACCTGATATTGAATCGTAAAGGAATAAGTGCCATATTCGGATAAGGTTATTGGACTATTGACTTCAAGTGGTGACGGTAAGTTCACTCCCGAAGGCACATCAAAGGCAATAACATTAATTTCTGTATAAAAACCTGGAACAACCCCTAAATTACTATTGATAATATAGTCATCTAACTCTACAATATGTAGTGTTCCTCCTGGATTTTCACAAAAGAAATTAATGTTTTCTTCTACTTCAAGTGTATTGCCTTGGTAAAACCTCCACAATCGGCTTGTATAGCATTCTGAAACACAAGGTAAGTTTTCACACTCCACTTCTTCTCCGTCTATAAAGAGCGTAAATTCATCCGTCCATTGATTGTAATCCAGTTCTATGTTCTGAGTGGCACCGTTGAGACATTCTGATGCCAGATTATTATCCAAAATATAATTTAAAGCAAAATTTTCAATATGCTGATGCACATTAACCGTATTATCTTCATAGGAAATATCGGGTAAGTCGATCAGTTCTAAAAATTCAGTGCTACATTCTAAATCCAAAAAATATTGCCTGGCTTGTATTTGAAATGCAAAATAGGCATTCGCAAATTCTACTGTTCCATTCACTCCTGGATAAAATGTAACAAAGGTATTAGGTTGATAAGGGTTATCTATCTCAACAGATCCCTCTTCGATAACCGATAGTGAAGGAGCGTAAACTACCCATTGATAAGCGACATCATCCATGGCAGGTTGATTCATTTGGAATATCGTTTCCTCGTCTAAAGATTCACAAATCACCTCATATTCCCATATTAATTCTACAGGGTCGACTAATAATTCTTCATAAATAAAAGAAACCATTCGCTCGCTATAAGGACAGGTACCTGTTGGATCGGTTACACTATATTTAAATTGATAGGTTCCTTCTACATCCAACGTAAGAATCGCATCACCATTCGTTAAACCAGTTGATAAATCACCAGGGGATATTGTTGAACCGGGAGGAACAGAAATTACTTCCCAAAGTGGTATTCCTTGTCCCGGTCTAGAACCATCAAGCCTTTTTTTGGGACCAGAACAAGCATTATTATAGTTTAATATTCTATAGTCAACCAAACCATCATCATAATTATATTGTGTATTGATAAAGTCGGCCTCGATAACATTTGATTCTAGAATACATCTATTATTTTCCAAATAATAACTTATAGAATGGAGAGTATTCGGATAATTACTCCAATACCTTGTTGTAGTTCTACCTGGAGCATACCTCCATACCCGAATTCCTTCTCCTGGAATATATTCGGCATTCACAAAATCTGATGGAGAAATATTGATATCCAACTCCATATCGTCTCCCAATTCATTAATATTAGGTTCTACAATAGGAATAATGATTTCATTACAAGCCAAGATAAAATCATCCGTCAATATTTCCGGTGTAGATGGTGGCTCCAAAATCGTAATCATTGCTGATTGAGAACACTTCCTAACAGGGGGATTCCCTCCTGAAGCTGCACAATCCACACACATTTCGAAAATATATTCACCGATAGGAAATTGGCTTCCCCCCAGAAAAGAAACTGTTGGATCATAACTTGTTATATCACTGATTTCGACATCATTAAAATTAACATTAGAAGGGGTTGCAATGAGTGTCCATTCTATATTAGGTGGGTTAGCGTAGGCACTTGAAACTGGTGCATCTAATTCTAGAACATCAACTCCAAAACAAATGTTTTGAGGGTTTCCTGCATTGACAGAACAATCGTTATTTGTATTTGGATTACAATCCGGTAAAATGGTAACGGTAACTTGATCGAATGCCGAAACAGGTCCACTGGGCAAACTGTTGTCCGTTAAGGTAACGGTTACTACATAGGTACCTGGATCATCGTATACGTGTGTCACTATAGCACCAACTGTAGACGATTGCCCATCACCGAATTCCCATTCATAATCATACGTAACGTCATCATCCGGAGTTACGAAAAATGGTATCTCTTCTCCAGGGCAAGGAATATTGGGTAGGCTCACCGACATGTTCGGATGAATATCACAGCCATCGGGTTCATCTCCTACTCCAACAGCTATCCATGCTTCCTTCAAATTTTCTCTGAAGGCACAAGAAAAGCCCATATCATGAGCTACTTCTATGGTAATTTCCCGCATATCGGTAAATTCCGTATTCAGCCCAACATAACCATTGATCAAGGCCGTGAACAGTAGATCTGTCATTAAATCAAAAGAAGTAGAATACCCTTGACCTTGAGCCAAATCTATGGCAGGAAGGACATCATAAGCATATGGGTTAGCAAAACAATTGCCACCGCTTCCTCCTACATTCAGAAGATAAAACCAATAATTCATAACCCCACTATTCGTATGTACACCAAATTCATCCGTAGGATTTCCATTACTCGTATTTTGATAAAAAGGACCATTATAACAATCGGGTTGTCCTAATGAATTTGGCTCCGAAAAGGATCTTATTCCTCCAGGTGCACTCTCATCGCTTATTAACCAATTAAAACCTCCAGAACCAAATTGCTCTACCGCCAAACCAAAAATATCCGCATAGGATTCATTAATCGCTCCTGGCTCCTGACCATAAAACAAAGCCCCATTCTGATTAATAATACCATGGGCAAATTCGTGTCCGGCTATATCTAAACCTGTAATAGGACTCGTAAATGGTCCCATTCCTTGTCCATCTCCAAATGCTACCCCCATCATCGCAGGATCAAAGTAAGCATTATCCATACCCAAGATATAATAATTAGGAATCACACCTCCAGAACCACCAAAGCCCTGCCATCCAAAAGTCGCTACAAAATAATCATAAGCTACGCTTACTCCATAGTGTGCACTTAGGGCTCCCAATTCCTCTACTGTTGGTGAAGAAAATGTATTGGTTGAAGAAGGAACAAAAGGAGCATTGATTCCATCATCAATATATGTTTCAATTCCTCTACATTCATCAAAAAGAATATTCGTACCATTTCCGTCATTATCAACAGTTATGGTTTGAGCTCCATAATAATTTGTGTTTACAGAGATATCCTCACAAATATGCTGACAATTATGGCTTTTATACAATACCCTTCCATCCCGTGCAGAAATATAAAGTCTGATCGACCGTTGATGCCCTTCAGGAAACACATCAATTTTGTAAGCTAACTGTTTTGTGTTTAGATCACCACTCGCATCCGTAGAAAAATAGACTAATTGTGAGAAATCCTTACAATTAATATCTCTATCTGGTTTAAACGATCGGCAATCCAAATCAAAAATTGAAAAAGAATGTCCGTTCAAAGCAGAACGAATTGACTTTTGTATTTCTGAAGATGAAACTAACTTTTGATTGCTTTCATCGGTTCTTCCCTTTAGTTCTGTTCCATTAACCAAGAACACTTGTTCATTCTTATTCATATGAATTGTAAGGGATGCATGTTCGAGATAAACTCCACCCTTGCGGAATCGATATTTTGCATGAATATTACCCCTCTCATCTTTCCTAACATACTGAAAAACAGGTATACACCCTTCATAAGAATATCTTTGTAATACCTCTTTTACTGTCCTAGGTTCACCTTCATTTATTCTATGAAAAAAGTTATCGTTGGCATGGGATAAATGAACAAAAAATAGACATAGTACCAATACCACAAAGCATTGCATGAATCGTCTCATAGCTTAAGTTTAAGTTGGATAAAAAATAAAAGGGAGAAATCAAAAAGGAATGTCTTTTAGAACTTTTATTATAAGTTCGAGAGTACCAAATTAAAAATAATTATTTTTCTAACAAAATATGGGTAACATTTCTTTTACAATTTGAACTTCTTTTTAGTAAAAGAGAAATCTCATCATAACATATTGTAACCCATCATAATACAAAACAAAAACTCACCCATCACCCATCAACAACCATTGACATTTTAACACTTTATTAATAAATTGGTGTCTGTTGTAGCTTTATTACAATAATAACTAGAACACACACCTTTATTTCTTAACTTAATCTAACTACAGATTATGAAAAACATTTTAGTTACCTTTCTTTTCACTTTCACTGTTTTTCTCAATTTTTCTTTAGCCACTCATGACAATGGGGGGCTGAATGATCATTTGTCAGACAGTGAAATCACTTCAAACCCATGCGATCCGGTTTCGCCCGATTATGATCCATGCGATCCTAATTGTCCAAATTTTGATCCATGCTTGTGTGATCCTTGTTTCGACATAGGATGTCCTAATTATGATCCTTGTGTTTGTGGTGGTACCACAGATCCATGCCTCTGCAATCCAGATCCCTGCGACCCGAATTGTCCGGGATACGATCCTTGTGCATGCGATCCTTGTATCGATGTGACTTGTCCGAATTACGATCCTTGTGTCTGTAATCCGGATCCGTGTGACCCGAACTGTTCTACCTACGACCCTTGTAATCCGCAATGTCCTACTTATGACCCTTGTTATTGTACAACAGGAGGCACTGACCCTTGTAATCCTGACTGTCCAGGGTACGATCCTTGTGCTTGTGATCCATGTAGCGACGTGACTTGTCCGAATTACGATCCTTGTGTCTGTAATCCGGATCCGTGTGACCCGA